>CALDKL010000321.1 GCA_937898895.1 uncultured Verrucomicrobiae bacterium
TAACTCTTTCCCTACACGACGCTCTTCCGATTTGATCCTTGACAAAAAAGCCCCAACAACGCCGCCCCGTCGCGAGAATTTCATCCCAGAGACGAAGGAAGTGATCCGGAGGAGCCTGCCCTGGGGCTTCATAGAATCCCCGGCTCGATCCGAAACCCGACGTGAGCTGATTCCACACTTCGATGCCAAGGACTCGGGGATCGAAGTCGAGCATGGACAAGTATCCGTCGCGTTTTCCGGTAGGATGATTCAGGGTGATTCCGCCT
This sequence comes from uncultured Verrucomicrobiae bacterium, assembly GCA_937898895.1. GTDB lineage: Bacteria > Verrucomicrobiota > Verrucomicrobiia > Verrucomicrobiales > DEV007 > Arctic95D-9. The sequence goes on from CALDKL010000321.1 coordinate 267, forward strand.
CCGTCGGCAAATAGAAGCCCGCCCCGATGTTGCCCATCCACCTCTTCTCCATCGAGCACCGCCCGAAAGACATCGCGCCAGGGACGATTCGATCCCTGCATGAGACGGAATTGGGTAATGGTTAGGATCGTCGGATCAAAAACCAGGGTGACGGTGATCTCCGTGGCTCCGGCCCTGAGATAGATCGTGTGATTTCCTCCGGACAATTCCCGACCGATGACCTCGCCTTTCTCCGAAAATCCTTCGCGGAAGAAACATTCCCTGGCTCCCTCGACCGTGAGCCTCACCCCGGCACCCGGCTCCTTCCCCGTGAATCGCAGGTCAAGGCGATAGACACCCTCCCAGGGCCGCGGACCGGAAAAGGGAGTCAGCCCCGTGAAGCGATGCACGAGGGGGGAAACCTTGCATGCCCTCTCGGGCACGTTCGCGCCATAACCGGATGAGAAGAGACTGCCGAGCGAGTTCGCGTGGAGTCCGGCGTCGAGAAAGGAATGCTGCTCGGCATTCGGTGCAGCGAGGATGTCGGGATGGGTCCCCCGCCACGACGAGGGCAGCGGATAGGTCGGTGCCGAGGGGTAATAGTTGCTGAACGCAAAGTGACCATATCCCATCTCGCGGAACAGGTCGAGCGAGGCCTCCGTCTGTCCCTGGTGCTGGTGGGACATCGAGTCGAGCGCAACCCACCGATCCCAGTCGACGCCCTCGTAGGGATTTTCGTAGTCGACGACCGCATCCCTCGCCGTGGAATCCGATTCCATCATCCCGCAAGCGGTGAATGCCATGCTGGTTCGAAGGGCCTTGCGACGCGAGATCATCGCTTCAATTGTATCGGATACTCCG
>CALDKL010000322.1 GCA_937898895.1 uncultured Verrucomicrobiae bacterium
TCCTTTTGAATTATTAATAATTGGTTCCTTTTAAATTATGAAATTTTTGTTAATTTATGGAAATTATTTGATTTAAGGTATCTACGAACCGATAGTGTCGGTGATGTTTTCGTTCAAACCATCGTTGGGGTTCCTTCTGCTGACCGGGAGTCTTCTCACGGCAGGGATCGGGGCGGGCACCGGGCTGGGCATTTCCTACCTGCAGGAAGCCCAGTCGAAGCGACGTGAACTGGTCTCTGACTTCTCCGCAAAAGTCGCCTCGTTTTCGCAGCAGCTCACCGCAGAATCCATCGCGGAGTTCTCCCTCGGTGGTGAAGAGACACCCGAGAAGGTGAGCCACTTCCTCCAGCAACTGAACTACACCCTCTCCGGCACCTCCCAGTCACGTGTCACGATCTTTCTGCAGACGGACAGCCAGGCACCGCTCGAGCCACTCTTTGATCGCTCTCTCGGCGATTTTCCCTCTCCGGAAGAAGACGGGTTTCTCGTCCATCTCTCGAAGGAAACCGTCTCCCGGAACGAAGCCGTCATTCTCGGTTTTACCAGCGGCGAACCACGCTATCAGGAAACCCGCACCGGATTCGCCTCCCTCTTCGGAATGGGATCGTCCCCCTTGCTGGGAGCGGCATTCCCGATCGTCGTCTCGGAACGGTCCTTCGTAGTCGTGGCCCAGGCCCGCGTCAGTCCGCAGTTGCTCTCCTTTTCTCAGGTCGTGCAAATGCGCCACCTCTTGCCCTTGCTCGGAATCCTCCCTCTCTTTGCCTCGCTCCTCTTCCTGGGCTCCTGGATCACCAAACGGCTCCACGGGCTCGCCCAGGGGATGCATACGGTCACCGAAGGCCGCTACGACTACCGACTCCCCGAATCCGGCCCCCCCGAGATCGAGAAGGTCCACGCAAGTTTCAACGTCATGGCCGAGAGCCTGCGGAAAACGACCGATCAATTCCACCAATCAATCAGCGAGATCCAGGTCGCAAAGCAGCAGGCCGAGGTAGCCCAACACGCCAAGTCCGACTTCCTCGCCAACATGAGCCATGAAATCCGCACGCCGATGAACGGCATCATCGGGACGACGAGCCTGCTCATGGAGACTGCCCTGACCAGCGAACAAAAGGAACTCGTCCAGATCATGCGCACGAGCGGCCAGTCACTCGTCCACCTCATCAACGACGTTCTCGATTTCTCCAAATTGGAGTCTGCCAAGATGGAACTCGAAAACGAGCCCCTCGACATCATCTCACTGATCGAGGAGACCATCGAGATGTTTGCCTACTACGCCGCCGAGAGCCAACTCGAACTCATCTACTTCGTCGACCGCCGCATCCCGAACTTGATCTATGGTGACCGCGAGCGGCTCAAACAGATCCTTGTCAATCTCGTTGGCAATGCCCTGAAATTCACGAACCAAGGTGAGATCGTCATCACCCTGCACCTTTCCTCTCGCGAGACGAAGGCCGGGAGCGAGTCGCTCATTCGCTTCAGTGTGCGCGACACCGGCATCGGAATCGCCCCGGAACATCACGAGCGGATCTTCGAGGCCTTCACCCAAGCCGACGCCTCGACGACACGCAAATTTGGCGGGACCGGACTCGGGCTCGCGATCAGCCGCAAACTCTGTCAGGCCTTCGGAGGAATGCTCTCGGTGAAGAGCGAACTGGGCAAAGGTTCGGAATTCTTCTTCGATCTCCCCTTCCGCGAAGTCCCTCAACAGGGCACCCTGAAACCGCAGCATCTTCTCGAGAACCAGCGCCCCCTCCACGGAAAATCCTGCGTTGTGCTGACACGGAATTTCTCGCTCAGCTCTCTCATTCAGACCTACTGCGAGTCCTGGCAAATGAAGGTACACCTTGCCCCCAGCCTCGATGAGTCCGTAACGGCAAAAATTATCCAGTTCCGACCCGATATCGTCATCCTCGATCCTCTCGCACTCGGGCAGGAGTCGCGTATGCGCGAGTTTGCCGACCTGCTCATCCGGCACCGTATCCCCTCGCTCTTCCTCTCGTCGATTGGCGAAAGCAGCATTCGCATCGACGAAACCCGCTACCCTCTCATCCGCACCCTCTACAAGCCCGTCTCCGAACTCAAACTCCTCCGCGACACCCTCTCGATGGTGCAGCGACGAAACGGCATCGAAGTCTCGGAAAATGCGTTCCAGACCGAAGCGGAATCGAATACGCCGCGCGGAGGAGACTTCGCCAAAGTCTACCCGGCCAAGATTCTCATCGTCGAAGATGTGATGATGAATCAGAAGATCGCCGGAATGGTCGTTGAAAAACTCGGCTACACCGGTATCGAATTTGCGAGCAACGGGCGCAAGGGCGTCGAGCGGGTCAATCAGGGAGACATCGATCTCGTCTTCATGGACCTGCAGATGCCGGTGATGGGTGGCATGGAGGCTACCGAGGAGATCCGGCAGAATTTCAATCTTCCCCGCCAGCCCGTGATCATCGCGATGACCGGGCACGCCCTCGCCGGGGTGCGGGATTCCTGCATCGCGGGCGGCATGAATGGCTTTGTCGCCAAGCCCATCTCCCTCGCCGATGTTCGCACCTCCATCGTCGAGGCCTATGAAAGCGCGGGACGGCGCTCGACCACGATGGCCACCGCGTGACTCCGCATCGGAGGAGGCGCGGCACGCCCCCGACTTCACGAGGGCGAACCGGACTCCTCTCCCTCCGCCTTCTCCTCCTCCCGCAGATTCTCGAGCATGGCGTCGATTTGCTCCATCTGTTTCCAGGGCAGGCGGCGGCGCTGGTGCTTGTTCCAGAGCACCTCGCGCAGCGACTCCATCGCGGCGAGGGGCAGAATCTCGTGCGGATTCCAGTCAGGATCCGACTTGCGCGTCGAATAGAATTGCCATCGCCCGGCGTGATGGATCGCCCGGAAATAGACCAGTTCCCCCTCGTCGTCACGCTCGCGCCACTCGTGTTTCGTCATAGCGCTGCGAGGACTTCCTTCAGGGTGGCGATACAACGCTCGTTCTGCGGCATCGTGCCCACGGAGATACGGACCCATTCGGGAAGCTTGTAGCTGCGCATCGCCCGGAGGATCACACCGCGCCTCAGCATGCCCTGGAAGACCGCATCGCCATCACCCACTTTCACGAGGATGAAATTCGCGTGACTGGGCACATATTCGAGCCCCATCTCCGCAAAGGACTTCTCGAGATAGGCGCGCCCCTCGTCATTGAGAGTGCGGGTGCGGAGCTGGTGCTCTTCATCGCGCAGACCAGCGACGGCTCCGGCCTGGGCAATGGAGTTGGTGTTGAAGGGCTGGCGACATTTCTGGAGAACCTGACCAATCTCCGCCGTGGTGAGACCATAGCCGATGCGCAGACCGGCAAGCCCCTGAATCTTCGAGAAAGTGCGCATGATGACGACGTTGCGCCCCTCGTGCAGGTACTTCAGGGTATCGGGCGCGTCTGGGACAAACTCATGATACGCCTCGTCGAAGATGACCACGACATGATCCGGTACCCGCGCCATGAACTGGTCGATGGATCGTTCATCGACCATCGTTCCCGTGGGATTGTTTGGATTGGCGATGAAAACCATTCTCGTCCGCGGGGTGATGGCCGCAGCCATCGCCTCGAGATCGTGGACGAATCCGGGGTCGGGCACCTCGATGGTGGTCGCGCCGAAAAGCGTGGCCATGAGCTTGTAGACGACAAAGGCATGCTCGGCGGCGATGACTTCGTCGCCGGGATTGAGAAATCCATGGCCAATCAGCTCGATGATCTCGTTGGAGCCGTTGCTGATGACGACATTTTCGCGCCCGAGACCGAATTTCTCCGCGATGGCGGTGCGCAACTGATACCCCCCACCATCGGGATAGATGTGCACGTGGTGGGCCGCCTCCTGCATTGCCGCGATCGCCTTGGGAGAAGGTCCGAGGGGATTCTCGTTCGAGGCGAGTTTGATGATGTCGGAAGCATCAAGCCCGAGTTCGCGGGCAGTTTCTTCGATGGGCTTGCCGGGATCGTAGGCGACGAGACCTTCGATCCAGGGATGCGCTTGGGGGATCTGCGAGGACATGTGAGAGGGGGCACACTACCCTGCCCGGAGCAGTCCTCAACCCGAAAGGAGTCAA
>CALDKL010000323.1 GCA_937898895.1 uncultured Verrucomicrobiae bacterium
CTCGTGGGGCGGGTTTCCAGAAACCGCCGATAGTGCGCGATCATCCCGTCGAGATCCTTTTTTGTCTTGAGGAGGTTGCCGCGCTTCATCCAGGCCTCGTCGTGGAAACCCTCGGCCTCGACTCCGATGCGGGCATACCAACGGTCCGCTTCCTCGATCTCGCCTTCTGCGGCACAGCAGTCACCCAGCGTGAGGAGAGCTTCCGGCAGCCATTCGCTCTCGGGATGGCCCGCGACGAAAGAGCGGAGCCGTTCGATGGCCTCGGGGTAGCGGGCTTCCGAAAAATAGGTGAAGGCGTCGCGAAATCTCGCGTCGTCCACATACTCGCCGAGAGCATCGTCTTTCTCCGCCCGTGCGAGATAGGTCCCGAGTTGCTCGCGACAGGGCTCCCACTGCTGGTCGAAGTAGAGGCTCATCGCTCTCCAGAAAAAGACGTGTCGCCACATCTCGTCGGACGGTTCGATACGGTCGAGTATCTGACGGAAGAGGGTCTCGGCGACCGGATAGTTTTCCATCTGCAAAATGTTGTAGGCCTGCATGAAGGCGGCCCTGGTCGCGATGGCGTGATCGGGAAAGGCCTCCGCGACGGCGGCGTAGGCGTCCGCCGCCTCCTGATACCGGAATTCGCCCTCGATCGCCTGTCCGCGCAGAAACATCACGTCGGGCTTGTTGGGTGTGTCTGTCAGGGAGGAAAATCGCTCCAGATAGAGGTCGGCGGTGCGGATCGAGCGGCGGTTGCGGCCCAGGGACATCCAACCGCGCATCAGGTTCGCGGTAGCGGCTTCGACAATCGGGTCGGGATCCATCTGCCGAACCATCTGATCGAGGATGAGGGAGGCTTCCCGGATGCGACCGAGATCCGAATAGGCACTTGCGAGGCGCAGCCGGACAGCACTCTCAAACCCTGACATTGCCGCAAACGCTTCTACCTCGCGCTTCAATTCGGAAAGAGCGGCGGCGAGCTGCGCCGCCCGGGCAGTGGCGCCGATCCGGGTGACATGGGCGGACTCGGCTTCCGCTTCGGCCAGGCGGAGCGCCTGGAGCCGTTCGATTTCGCTCTTGTGGGGAACGAGCCGCAGGATGCGGATGGCCTTGTGGGATTCCCCGGACTCCAGAAAATGACCTCCGATCTCGATCAGGAGCGAAGAAAAAGTGACCACTTGTCTCACCTGGTTCAAATCGGCGTGGATCGCGGTGGCCACCTGGGCCGCCTCGTCCCATTTTCCTGCCTGCATCAGGGCATGGAGCAGAAATATTTCGGCTCGTGCACCGGCTTCGGGACTGTGGGAGCGGATTTCGCCGCCATGTTTTTGGAAAAAGAGAATCGTTTGCTCCCAGTTCTTCTCCATCACGTAGGTCATCCCGCCGAGGATGAGCGACTCCATCCGGCGGGATGTTTCGATCGTCTTGTCGGTGAATACCGCACCGAGACTTGCCCGGGAGGATTCGAAGTTCCCGGTCCGCAGAGTCGCGAGACCGTGAAAGAACAACAGGTCGGCCCGACGGGTCGCGTCGAGACCCGGCAACTTCAAGGCCTCGTCCAACAACGGGACCGCCTCTTCGAATCGGGTTTCGCGGACCAGGCAGATCGCGAGCAGAGGCTTGACTTTCTCGAGGGCCTTTCCGGTACCTTCGATTCCGCCAAAATTGACGATGAACTCCTGAAACGCTGCCGCCGCTGCGGCGAAATCCCCTCGATTGTAGGAGGCTTCTCCGGCGTTGAGCAATTCGACGGCAGTCCTCCCGGAGTCGGCCGCCGGAGCCGGAGGGGCAACCTGCGCCGTTGCGTTCGGTTTTACGATTGCTCCGCAGAGGCAGAGCAGAGCTATCGCAGATCGGATCATGCTGTGTAGAAACTCCCTGGAAGATTTTCCGTTCCGGCTTGGCGGAAGGGGATTCGTTGGCGAATGACCGCACCCATGGCGAGGAGAATGCCTCAGGAGCTTCTCGCGGAGCAAGAAATTTTTGTGATGATGCCGTCGATTGTCGAATCATCCCGCACCAGGGATTCGTCGAGGCGATCTCACGGGCCGAGCGGTTCCCTGAAGACGGTTGCAGGGCCAGTCTTTGGAAGGCATCGCTTTCGCGAGAGAAGCGCAGAATCGCCGGGGGCGGCACGGTGCAAGGCATTCGACCCCGTTCGATCCAACGCGAATCCCAGGCTTCCAAAGAAGCTTGAACCCTCCTCCCCCACCGTTTCTCAGGGCGAGGCAGCGGGACGGTTGCCCTGCTCGGCTTGATCCATCCTTCCGATTCCCTCGAGCAAGGTCGTCACATGATAAACGGATCGGCCACTCCAGAGGAGTCAGCCGATTCTTATAAGGAAAGATCGGCCGTCGAATTGAAAACCAGCGAAAAGGGCACAGGGGCGAGTTTTCAGGGGGTAGCGATTCAACAATAATTTTCCTGTCCTATTATTGTTGACGCCCCATGATGGGTGCCCAGGTCATTTTCCGGCGAAGGTTTTGAGGGCAGCCTTCGGCAATCGTTTGCCACGCGTCAGCGGCGCGAAGCGAGTCGCACGGGAATCCGAATCGAACCGCCGGCGACTTCCGAGGAACCATCCTCATAGGTGTTGTTCATCTCAATGCGGAAGTGAATGAAACCGCGTCGCCCCCCCAATCGACCCGCAACGCGAACGGTCGCATTTCGAAAGTCGAGCCGACTCGGATCGGAGAGGACAAAAGATCCGGAGAAGGTTCCGTTCGCCCGGAGACGCAACTGCGGTGTCTCCCGTCTCGTAACGTTGGTCGAGCGCACTACGGCGGGCTGGGTACCCAACCCGGGGACTGTCGAGACGCTGAAGGCCTGGAGTCCGACGATTTCAATGTTCCTGAGAATGCCTTCTCGCGTCGAGTCGAACGCGGCCAAGGTAGGGGCGTCCAGGCCGAATGCCGTTCCTCCGTAATGTCCGACTGCCGAGGGAACAGCGGTGGCTGAGGTCGCGGCGAATGTCAGGAAAACGAACGAGAGAGTGACGATGCGATGGGTTTTCATGAAACGAGTGATTCCTGAAAAAGACGCTTGGAAGGAGTTGGAAATTCAATAATTTTCAGAGAAACGCTTTTTTTCCTTTCCTTTTTTCGACGAAACTGTGGAAGGCGAGTGCCTCCTCTCTGCTGCTCGAGTAAAGCAAGGTCTCCGCTCCGTGAAGGTCCTCGTCAGCGAGTCTCGCAGCGACCATGCTGCCGCACCTGGCCGTGTTGACTTTCCGGCGATCCGGTCACTTCAGAATTCCACCTCACCTGGCTCCCGTCGAATCCCCGCACGGTCTGCGACGGAAGACTCGCTCCTTGGTTCCAAATCGGAGATTCACCGGGTTGACTCGGAGTGTGGACCCTGTTCCATTCACCAGAAATGGACTCTGCGAAGTCAACGCGACGAGACCGGATCGCCGCCGCTCTGGCGGGATGCGGCAAGTCCGCAGGACCATGCCTTGTCGCCGTCTCGGGGGGCATCGACTCGATGGCCCTCTGGCGGGCTTTGCGGGATCGAGGGCGCGACGACCTCGTCGTCGTCCACGTCGAGCATGGCCTGCGCGGGGAAGAGGGCGAGGCCGATGGGGACTTCGTCCGGGCAGAAGCCGAGCGCCTCGGGACACCCTTCGAGTTTCGACGGGTCGATGCGGCGGCATTCTCGAAAAAGGCGCGATGCTCGCTCGAGACGGCCGCTCGCGAGCTGCGCTATCGGGCCATTGCGGAGGTGGCGCAGGAACGGGGAATCTTCCGCGTCCTCCTTGCCCACCACGCCGATGACCAGGTCGAGACGGTGCTGATGCGACTCTTTCGCGGAGCGGGCGCTCGCGGCCTTTCGGGCATGTCCGCAGAGACGAAACGAGTCGTCGCCGGAGTCGAACTGATCCTGATTCGCCCGTTTCTCGGACTCACCCGAGAGGAGATTGGCGAGTATGTCAGGAGCAACGCAATTCCCTTTCGCGAGGATGCGAGCAATGCCACGGACTTCGCTCTCAGGAACCGCATCCGGAATCGGCTCCTTCCCGAGGTCGAGGCCGTGTTCGGACGCGATGCGCGAGGGGCGGTGCTCCGGGCTGCCCGGCTCGCCGCGCTCGACGAAGCATGGGCGGCAGAGATGCTGGGGGAACTACCGCGCCGTGAAACGGGCCTCGATGTGGCGGTGCTGCGGTCTTTTCCCGAAGCGCGACGGAATCGACTGCTCCTTTCCTGGCTGCGCGAATCGGGGGTGCCAGATTGCGGATTCGCCGAAGTGGAACGGGTTTCGGAAGTGTTGCGGAGTGAGGCGCGTCCGGCGAAGGCGGGATTGCCCGGCGGCTTTCAGGTGAGAAGGCGGGCCGGAGTGCTGTTTATCGAGGTTCCGGCGTGATCCCGAACTGTTCGCGCAACGCGGCCGCTACCTCGGCCATGGGCAACCCGATGACATTGCTCATCGATCCCTCGATGCGGTCAATGATGAGAGCCCCGTGATCCTGCGCGGCGTAGGCTCCGGCCTTGTCCATCGGATCGATGCGAGAATGGTAGTCGATTTGTTCTTCCGGCGAGAGTTGTTTGAAATGCACTCTCGTCGTCACGGTGAGTTCGTGTGAATGGCCGGATTTCTCGTGACGCATCGCGACAGCGGTAAAGACATCGTGGGAGCGCTCGTTGAGCGAGGCGAGCATGCGGGCGGCTTCCGACCGGTCGACGGGCTTGCTGA
>CALDKL010000324.1 GCA_937898895.1 uncultured Verrucomicrobiae bacterium
CCCATGGTCAGTTCGAGGATCTCGCGGCCGTCGTGTTCTGAACACATCGTGGGCCGATCTTCGGTGATGGCTGCGAGCAGGTCGCGGACCGCATCCCTGTGTCCGGCGACACGAGATTGCAGATCGGTGATCGGCTCGGGAAGTCCAGGCCCTGCGCTGGAGATCGGAATCCATCCCTTCGATTCGGAGCGCGGGCGGAAGGGGCTGCCTTCGAGGTATTGAGCGAAGGGTTCCGTGTCGGCGCGCAGATCGATGAGGCCCTCGGTGCCGATCAGTTGCAGCCCGAATCCGGACTCGCGCACCCCGGCTCCCGCGACGGAATCGAAGAAGAAGGGGATACCGTTCTCCATTTCAAAGCGGGCGTGGATTTCGTTTCCCGCGAGCGGCCCAACCCCTTCGGCACCCGGCTTCACATCGCTGGCGACGACGGGCCGGGCATCCTGCAGGACCGTAGCCGAGACCGAGCGTCCCGGACCGGTGAGAAAGAGCGCGAGATTGAGCAGATGCGACCCGAGCACCCAGAGGTCGAGCGATCCTCCGCGAGCGTCTTCCTTGCCGCGGGCACGAATTTCGAGCCAGCGTCCGATCGCACCATCCCTGACCATTCCGGCGACGACAGGAAGCGCGGGATGAGATCGGTTGCGGTGGGCGAGGGCGATTTTTGTGCGGGTCTTTTCGCAGGCAGCGACAATCGCATCGGCCTCGGCAAGGTCGCGGCAGAAGGGTTTTTCGACATAGATTCCCTTTGCCCCGGATTCGATCGCGGCGAGGATCATGTACTTGTGCTGGTCGATGTGGCGGGGGCAGACTGCAACGAGGTCCGGGCGGGTTCGCGCGAGCATCTCGCGGTAGTCCGGGAAGGCTGCATCGGGCGAAAGTTGGAGGCGTTCGATTGCCCTGGCTCTGCCCCCGTCGACGGGATCGGCGAGCCCCGTGATCTTCGTTTCGGGAAGGCCCAGCCAGACCGTGTCGAGTCCGTGGCCATACCCTCCTCGATCCGTGTCGCCGATGACTCCGACGGTCCAGGTTTTTTCGTGCGCCGCCAGACGACGGGGGAACAAGGGGGCGGCTGCCGCAACGGCGATGGCACCGAGCACAAGATCGCGGCGGGAGCAGGAAGTGGTGTTCATGTCAGGGGATTTCACAAGGCTGCCCGCTCCGGGAACACTTCGCAAGCCTTCACGGGGAAGAAACCCCGGGGCGGGATCGCGGGATCGCGGCCAGTGGGCTCTTTTGCATTGCACCGCGAGGAGACTTTCGCTACACCGGGGCATGTTCACGCTGCGCCCGATGAAGGCAGCCGATTTCGATGCTGTCGCCGAACTGATCTTCCTCTCGACCAATGCCTGGTATCGGGAGCGTCTCGGACATCCCGTGTTCCGATGCCAGCCGTCGGATTGTCGCATTTTTTGTGAAGTCTACGATGATCTCGACCCCGATTGTGGTCTCGTCATTGAGAACCGCGCGACGGGAATGATCGCGGGATCCTGCTTCTATCATCCCAGGGAAACACATGTTTCGCTCGGGATCATGAACGTGCACCCGAACTATTTCGGCCACGGCATTGCCGGCAGGCTCCTCGGACGGATCATCGATGAGGCGGAGCTGCGGGATCTGCCGCTGCGACTCGTTTCCAGTGCGCTGAATCTCGATTCCTATTCACTCTACAATCGGAATGGGTTTTCTCCGTTCTGTCTCTACCAGGACATGATTCTGACTGTGCCGGAAGAAGGCCTCGGCGAGCCGAGCGAGCGTTTGCCTGCCGTGCGCGAGGCGGGGCCGGCCGATCTTGTCGCGATGGGGAGGCTCGAATTCGAAATCAGCGGGATTTCGCGGGAGCGCGACTATTGTTATTTCATTGAAAACAGCACCGGGATCTGGAAGACGCTCATTGCGGAGGATGAGGACGGCGTGCCGGAAGGGTTTCTCGTCTCCATTGATCATGCGGCCACGAAAATGATCGGGCCAGGGGTGATGCAGACCGAAGCGGCTGCGGAGGCCCTGCTTCGGGCACAGCTCGAGCGTTTTCGCGGAAGCACTGTGGTCTTTCTCCTCCCTGCAGGAGAAAAACGGCTCATCTCCGCCGCCTATGGCTTCGGAGCAAAGAACTGTGAGTTGCACCTCGGGCAGGTGAGGGGATCGCTGCAACCGGTAGCGGGCATCGTGATGCCGACGTTTCTGCCGGAGTCCGCTTGAGAGACCGGATCGATGGTTCCCGTCACCTCATTGACCGGAACCCAGTTGTCTGGCGAGAGCCTGGCTTTCGGAGCTGAGGTTGGCGAGGGGGTATTCGAATTCGGTGCCGTCTTCTTTCCGAAGGGTAACGGTTTCTCCCTTGAGGGCAACAAAGGAGGCCTGAAGGGCGGCCCCGGCACTGTTGGTCCAGGTCCGGACCTCGGCCTTCATCGCGCCGGTGGTCGACGGGGCAGGAGGGGCCGTCGGCGTCGAGGTGCTGCCGCCGGCTGTGGGAGAGAATTTTGCTCCCTCGGCGATCCACTGGCGCACGATGCCAAGCTCTGCGGCCGTCATGGGCTCCGCCCCTCGCTCACGGGCGGGTGGTGGAGGCATGGCGTCTCCGTCGGACGCCGGAAGACCAGCCTTGATGGAAAGCAGGCTCTTTGCCTGATCTCCCGGGATGATGACGGGGTCGTCTCCGCCGATGCGCTTCGCAAAATCATCCTCAGAGTCCATGCGCAGACCGCCCTTGGCCTTGGGGCCGGTGTGACATTTGAAGCATTTCTTATTCAGAATGGGACGGACCTCTTCCTTGAAGTCGACCGCCATTGCGGAACCGAGTAGGCCGATGCCCGCGAAGGAAACGAGAGAAAAGGATTTCATGTAGAGGGGG
>CALDKL010000325.1 GCA_937898895.1 uncultured Verrucomicrobiae bacterium
CTCGAGGAGGAGGTGTGAGGAAAGTGCCGCCGGAGTCGAGAGATCCGCATTCTCGGAGAGGCCGAGGGGGCCCATCGCGAGATGCTGCCAAGCGAAGCGATCCCCCGGATGGGCCGCGATCTGAAACAGGCTGAGGAGCGCCCGGTTCAGCGGGTTGTCGGTGGCGATGAAGATCTCCGATTCGCTCACCACCGGGATGGAAAGGCGAGTGCGCAGGGCATCGACGAGAGCCTCGCCTTCGCAGTTCTTCTGCACGAGGACGGCACACGAGAGGCCGCGCCGGACCGGGTCGATTTCTTTGAGGATTCCGGCGACGAGGTCGTGGATGTCCTCTGCCTCGGGTTTGTCGCCGGAGGCCGGTGCCGGATGGAGGAGGAAGGTGCAGCCTTCGTAGCCTTCGCCCTTGGGCGAAACGCGATGGTCGTGCCATTCCCATTGCGCGAGCGCGGATTCGGGCAGCCCCATGCCCGCGAGGGCAGCGCGGTCGCCGAAGACCCGGTTGACCGGATCGATGACGTCGTGCCCGGAACGCCACGAGATGTCGAGATGCCGACGGCGGAGCCGTTCGCCGTGGGTATTGTAGCGGTTCGCGATGTCGGTGAAGAGCCGCGTGTCGCCCCCGCGCCAGGCGTAAATGGCCTGTTTCAGATCGCCCACCTGGAAGAGGGAACGGGTTCCCGACTCGTCCTGGACGACTTCGTCGATGAGGTTCGCGATGACCCGCCATTGCAACAGGTTCGTATCCTGAAATTCATCGAGCAGCCAGTGGTCGTAGCGGGCGTCGAGCCGGTAGTCGATGCGCAGGCGTTCATCCGGACCGGGACTCTGGGAAAAAAGCGGTGCTTCGCCCTGCTCTGCTCCGCCTCGTCCCGCGAGGAGGAGTTGCGCGTCCTGGAAAGTGAGCTTTCCGCGCCGCCTCACCTGTTCGTGGTAGACCGACTCATATCGCTCCAACACCTCCCTCACGCCGCCGGTGCGGCGCAGTTTTACGGAGAGTTCTCCGCTGACGATCCATTGGAAGATCGAGCGCAGCGGATCGCAGGCGGACCGGTCGAGCAACTGGACCGTCCGGTTGAATTTCACCTCCGCCGATCCGGCAACGACGTCGTTCCAGACCGACAGGACACGCTCGGCCACGTATTCGATCGGTTTTGCCAGCGGCAAACCCGGACGATGTCCTGACAGAGACGCCAAAAAGGGAGTCCACCACTTCCATTCGATCTTCCGTCCGGCAGCCTCGATCGAGCGGAGCGCCGTCTCGAGTCGGAGGGCTTCCTTCTGAGAATCGATTTCGCCTGGGAACCAGTGCCTGCCGGCATCGTCCCAAATCGCCTCCGCGTTTCCCCAGAGCGAGGCTGCAGGAGCCTCGAGGTAGCGCTCGTGAAGATCATCGATGAAGCCGTCGAGCTGTTTCAGGACCCGATTTTCTTCCGAGCCGAGGGTGGCGAGACGGAAGGCCTCGAGAAAGGCGGATCGGGTCGTATCGGTTTTCCCCGTGGAACTTCGCGGTGGGGAAAACACCACCTCATACACCTGTGATCGGGCGAGGGCAGCCTCGTAATCGTCCATGACCTCGAAATCGCCGGTGAGACCAAATTCGGTGGGAAAGGCGCGGAGCAGGTTCGCGAAAAAGCTGTCGAGGGTGCCGAGAAAGAGACGCGGCATCCGGCGGATAAACACGCGGAGCAGTTGTGTGTAATCCTCGGGCGCGAGCGTGGCAAGGACAGGCGCGAGGGGATCCTCCGGATCGCCGCCGAGAGACGCCGCCTTCGTAGCGTCCGAGGCGGCATCCGCAAGCTTCACGAGGATCGAGTCGAAGAATTCGCCCGCCGCCTTGCGCGTGAAGGTCGCCGCGAGGATCCTCTCCGGTGCCACTTCCCGGCCACTGCGGAACTGCAGGGCCATCAGGCCGATGTAGCGATTGGTCAACTGCCACGTCTTTCCGGACCCGGCCGAGGCGAGAATCATTTCGTGGGGAAGCCGAGCGGGCAGATGCATGAATGGGTCGGGCGTGCCTGAGCAGTATCGCGAAGACACGGCCGTGCTCAAGTGCGGCTCGCGCTCGGGCATGATTTCCCCTCGCCCTGCTGGACCGATGGCGGCAAATCGGTTACGATCACGGGATGCAGACCTCCGTCATTGTGAGCGTGATCGGCCCGGATCGCCCCGGCCTGATCGACCGCCTTTCCTCTGTCATCGTCGCCGCCGGAGGCAACTGGGAAGACAGTCGCATGCTCCGTCTCGCGGGACAGTTTGCCGGCATGGTGCAGGTGGTCGTCGCCAGGGAACGATTGCCTATACTGGAGTCCGGACTTTCCCAGCTCGAAACAGAGGGGCTGCAGGCCAGACTTCATCGCACGGACGAGTCCGTTCAGGATTCACCGGTGGGGCGCGTTCTGGAACTCGAGGTGGTCGGACAGGATCGCCAGGGCATCGTCAGCGCCATTTCCGGAGCCCTTGCCCGGCTCGGAGTGAATGTGGTCGATCTGGCGACGGACTGCGGCGACGCCCCCTGGTCGGGTGGTCGGATTTTCAAAACACACGCCCGTCTGCACTGTCCGGATTCGCTGGATGCGACGACCCTGCGCGAAGCGATCGAGGCAATCGCCCACGATCTGATG
>CALDKL010000326.1 GCA_937898895.1 uncultured Verrucomicrobiae bacterium
GAAAGCAGCGCGAGAGAAAAACTCTCGGCATTCTTGTTGGCTGAAAATAGTCCCCAGTCGCTGCGCTTGCTTCCTTTGCTGGAGAATAGGAAGGCCGAAACTCTCCATCGTGAGATCGAGCCGTGGCTGCGGCACCTCGGAACCAAAGGAGATCCGGCGGCTTTCCGTATCATGGGATTGCTGACACAGGCTCAGGGGGAGGCTACCGATACGGTGGCGGGCTGGTTCCTCGAAGCGGCCAGGAAAGGTGACCGCGAGGCGCGCTACCGCTATTCCGCACTCCTGTGGGATCCGGTGAAAAGGCGATTTTCGGACCCCGAAGCCGAGGCCTTTCTCCGCGCATCGGCTGACACGGGACATCCCGGAGCAAAGGAACTGCTCGCCCATTTTCTGTCGGCCCAGGGCGACGCGAAAGGGGCCTTTGCGGCGATGACGGAGTCTGCAGGCGCGGCATGGCTGCCGGCCGTGTATCAATCCGGGATCATGACTGCCGCGGGAATCGGGTGTCCTCCTGATCCGGAGAAAGGAGCCACACTACTTCGGAAGGCGGCCGAGACCGGAGAGATACGCGCGATGTATGATTTCGCCCGTTGTCTCGATCAGGGATTCGGTGTTCCCTCCTCGCATCCGGAGGCGATCCGATGGATGAGACTCGCCGCGGGTCGTGGTCATGGTGCCGCCCTCCGCTGGCTCCTCGACCGTCGCATCAGTCCATCGCAGGAGTGATGTGTCGGATCCATGGAGTCAGTTTGGGTTGACCTTGCGAACTTCCATAGACTGCGCGAATTTCAGCGCGATGAATTGCACTGCCAGCGACAGCGAAGAATTGATCCGCCTCTACTACGAGGCCTTCAATGCAGGGGATCGGCCAGGAATGTTGCGTTTGCTTGCCCCCGGCGTCCAGCACGAGATCAACCAGGGAGCATGTGTTCCCGGCGCGACAGCTTTTGCGGAATTCCTCTCCCACATGGATCGTTGCTACGCCGAGCAGGTCGAGGATCTCGTCGTGATGGTCGATCAGAACGGAATGCGGGCCGCAGCTGAGTTTTTTATCCGAGGAACCTATCTCGTGACGGACGAGGGACTGCCGGAAGCAAACGGGCAAACGTATCATCTGCGCGTTGGCGCATTTTTCGAGATCGCCGAAGGCCGCATCACCCGTGTAACGAACTACTACAATCTGCCCGATTGGATCCGACAGGTGGGAGGGTGAGCGAGGATAGGGTTCGGAGGCTCTGGGTTGGAGCCGCGATGGGATGTCCAGGGGGGGCGAATCTGGCACCCAAGCCGCGACGGAGATCTTTCCCCGGCGTCGGTTGGTGCAGGATCCTTGGGCGTATGGGGTGACGCAATTTCAGATCAGTACGGCTCCATTGTCTGGATGTGTTTCTTTCTTCTCCGGCATAGGGTGCCGGGTGAGAGTAGGGCTGGTTTGCATGCCCCGCCACTCACTTTGTGCGAAGCCCCTTGTCATTGCGTCCCCATCGGATTGATGGGATGCTCGGCAGAAAACCAATTGATGACAGATTCGCAAATCAGCCAGGCGATCCTTCGGAGGGCGAGTTGGCTCTCCTTTTGGATGGGCGTTTTGATGCTCGCGATCAAGGCGGGAGCTTGGTGGCTGACGCGGTCCTCGGCGATCCTCGGTGATGCGGCAGAATCGGTGGTGCATGTCGCGGCGGTGGGCTTTGTGGTATACAGCCTGCGCCTTTCGCAGAAGCCTCCAGATGAATCCCATCCGTATGGACATGCGAAAATCTCTTTTTTCTCTGCTGGATTCGAGGGAGGGATGATCTCGATTGCGGGATTGTTCATTCTTTGGCAGGCGATTCGGCAGTGGATTTCGGGCGATGTGCCGGTGCATCTCGGCGACGGGGTGCTGCTCACGACGTTGGCGCTGATCCTGAACAGCTCGCTCGGATGGTATTTGGTCAGGATTGGGAAACGCGATGGATCGCTGATACTCGAGGCGAACGGGCATCATGTGTTGACGGACGTATGGACGAGCATCGGTGTGCTCGTGGGGTTGGGGCTGACTTGGGCAACGGATTGGGTTGGCTTCGATCCGATCTGCGCGATCTTCGTATCGGTGAACATTCTCTGGTCGGGTGGTGCTCTGATGTGGAGGAGTGCGAACGGCCTGATGGACCGCGCCGATCCGGTGGTGCAGAGAGATCTGGTGGCTCGACTCGACGGAGCGGCGTTGCGGCATGGGGTCACTTGGCATCAGATGCGCCATCGTCATCTGGGGGACGGGCATTGGGTCGATTTTCATCTCGTCTTCGATGACGACACTTCAGTGCGCGAAGCCCATGCTGTCGCGAGCGAGATTGAGCGCGAGATTCGCGAGGCGCTGGGGGCTTCAACAATCGTGACGACCCACTTGGAACCAGCCGAAGATCACGAACGCATCCACGGCCACGCCCCGGGGGAAATACCCTGTCTTGAGGTAGGCGGGGAGCATCATCCGGATTGAAGGAGGTGTTTTTGAACAATTGGAATACAAGATAATAAAGAATAAAGGGACAGGAAAATAAACATTGCAGTGTTGCCGTTGTTTGCTATAAGTCTTCCATCTTAATGGTCCAATAAACACTGACCATCATCATGAGAACTACAAGACTCCTCGGAAACGGGCGCTCCTTCTATCACGTCA
>CALDKL010000327.1 GCA_937898895.1 uncultured Verrucomicrobiae bacterium
CCCGCCATCATCGCGTGACCTGCTTCATGAACGAGCAAAAGGATTACCCAGGATAGAAAAAAGAAGGGAACACTCAATTTTTGCACCGTGAATCCCTGGGCCAGATCCACCAACAAAAAGAGGCCAAAAAAGCCGGAGAGAATGACGAGAATACCCCATTCGTTCGCGGTTTGCGGAGGACGATCAGGCGGTTCCGGGGACATCTTGCTCGGGGTGGGGGAGGATCCGCCAAGGAACTGCGGATTGGGCAAAACCCAACCCAAAAATCGCCCCCCCCCGAATCCATCAATTGAATGGCTGCCTTCATTGACACACCGGGCAAGGCATTCGAGCATACCGCACCGCATGACCACTCCGTCCTCCGCCCGCATCCTCGAAGCCACCGGCCAGAAACAACTGACCCAACTCGAACGATTCGAGAAAGTTCGCGCGCTCGTTCACCCAAATTCTTCCTCGGCCTGTGCAGCCCTCGCCGCCGAAGTCGCCCAACTCATCCGTGAGCGCGAAGCGGCGAATCAGGATACGGTCCTCGGGCTCGCCACCGGATCGACACCGGTCCCGTTTTATCGGGAACTGATCCGTCTGCATCGCGAGGAGGGACTCTCGTTCCGGCGGGTCACCACCTTCAACCTCGACGAATACTATGGCCTGGTTCGGGATCACCCCGAGAGCTACTTCCGCTTCATGCGGGATCAACTGTTCGATCATGTGGACCTCGCCCCGGAGCGCATTCATCTCCCGGACGGAACGGTGCCGATGGAGTCGGTCTACGATCACTGTCTCGAATACGAACGGCGGATCGCACAGGCAGGGGGGATCGATCTGCAGATTCTCGGGATTGGGCGGACCGGCCACATCGGGTTCAACGAACCGGGTTCTGCGATCGACTCGCGCACCCGGATGATCACTCTCGATCGGATCACCCGACAGGATGCCGCTGCCGACTTCATGGGCATGGCCCATGTCCCGCGTTCGGCCATCACGATGGGGGTGGGGACCATCCTCGAAGCCAAGCGACTCGTCCTCATGGCCTGGGGAGCCAACAAAGCCTCGATTGTCCGCGAGGCCGTCGAAGGAAAAGTGACCGATCAGGTTTCGGCAAGCTTCCTGCAGACTCATGCCAATGCAACCTTCCTCGTGGATGAGGCGGCCGCTTCGGGTCTGACCCGATTCCGATTCCCTTGGCTCGTCGGACCGGTGAAGTGGGACGCGCCCATGAAAAAGCGAGCCGTCGTCTGGCTCGCCCGCAAGCTCGAAAAACCGATTCTGAAACTGGTGGATGAAGACTACAATGAGAACGGGGCTGGCGGACTGCTCGCCTCGACCGCAGAGGCCGCCTACGAGGTGAATATCGATATTTTCAACCAGGTCCAGCACACCATCACAGGTTGGCCCGGCGGCAAGCCGAATGTCGATGATTCCCGCCGCCCGGAGCGTTCCCAGCCCTTTCCCAAACGGATTCTTGTCCTGAGTCCCGAGCCGTCCGATGCCTTTGTTGGCATGGGAGGAACACTCGCACGGCTTCGCGAACAGGGGCACGAGGTGAAACTCGTCTTCCTCACCTCCGGAAACCTTCGGGTCGCCGACGGGGCGGCCCTGACCTTTGCCCGGGTCGCTCTCGAAATGGCCGAGTCGAGTCCCGCCCGGGAATGGGAAAGCCAGACGCCCTATGCGAGATCCATCCTCGACGCGATCGACGCCAAGGGCGAATTCGGCATCGATCCCGATTTCGTGCGCAAACTGAAAGGCTTCATTCTCCGAGGCGAAGCGAGGGATGCCGCCTCGGGGTGCCGTCTGCTCTATGGGGACTCCCAATTCCTTGACCTGGTCTTTTACGAAGCGGGACGTTACCGTCGCTTTCGCAGCGACGAGGCCGATGCCCGACGCATCGAAGCGGTCCTCGCCGACTTCCAGCCCCACAGCATTTTCGCCACCGGGGATGCGAGCGACCCGAGTTCGCCCCAGGCGATTGCGTTTCGGGCGTTTGCAGACGCGTGGCACTCCCTGGCCAGAGCCGAATTCCTCAGGGAATGCCGAGTGTGGCTCTACCGCGGACGCGACCGGGCTTTCGAGACCCACGAGATTGACATGGCCGTGCCCATGAGCCCGGACCAACTCGAGGAAAAGACCGAATCGATCCGCCGATTCCTCTCGATCCATGAGGACGATCTCAACACCACCGCGAGGAACCGCGAGATCGCAGCCGCCTACGACGCGCTCGGGATGGCGGAATACGAGGGCATCGAGGCGTTCCGACGATGGGTGCCGTGAGTCGACATGAAGCGCCGCCTGGAAATTCGGGTAAAACCGAATGCAAAGATCTCTACCCTGGAGGAGCAGCCCGACGGTTCCTGGGTGGCCAAGGTGAAAGCACCGCCCATTGAAGGCCGGGCCAACGAAGCACTCCGGATTCTGGTTTCCGAGCATTTCGGCATCCGCAGATCCCAAATCACGATCCGAGCAGGCGCGACGAGTCGTCTCAAACTCCTCGAGATCAGCGAGGAGTGAGTCGTTTCTCACAATCCGAGAAGAGGAGCCGGGACGAGGAAGGCGTGTTGCTCGAGCAGGCTCAGCGATCCGTGCCAGCTCAGGTATTGGGCAAGCCAGACGACAAAAACATACACCGCGACGACGGGAAGAGCGGCGAGTCGGGCCGCCCATCGCGAGACCCAGAAGCGGGGAAGTTCCCGATGTTCCGCCCGGGACAAGGCCCATCCGAGAATCACCCGGGCGGGAAGGATGAACAGAACAAACAGCAGATTCGGCAACCAGGCGATTTCATCGGGTGCCAGCTCAATCTTGAGCAGGTAGAGGGGCAAGGCAAAGAGCAGGGCCGTGGTGAGTCCCAGCAGGAAGGCCAGG
>CALDKL010000328.1 GCA_937898895.1 uncultured Verrucomicrobiae bacterium
GGAGATTGTCGCGGCGACGAAGGAGGCCGTCGATCTTTCCTTCAATCGCATCACGGTGGATGGCGACATGAGCACGAACGACACCGTCATCGTCATGGCCAACGGGCAGGCCGGGAACAAGACGATCACGCGGGGCGGGGAGGGGAGCGCGGAATTTCGCGAGGCTCTCACCGAGGTCATGCTCGATCTGGCGAAGCGAATCGTTTCCGATGGCGAGCGGGTCACCAAGCTCGTCGAGGTGCAGGTGCGTGGTGCTGCGTCGAATCTCGATGCCGAGCGAGTCGCCCGGGCCGTGGCGAATTCGAAGCTCGTGAAATGTTCGTGGAACGGGAACGATCCCAATTGGGGGCGCATTCTTCACGCCGTCGGGTATTCCGGCGCAAGGGTGAAGGAGGAGATGGTGAACATCCACCTCAACGGGGTCATTGTCACCCAGAACGGGATCTCCGCCGGGACGGATGGGGAAAAACTGATTGCTGCGGTCAGCGGACCGGAGTTCACCGTCGGGATCGATTTGAATATCGGGAAGGGTAACTTCACCCTCTACACCTCGGATCTCTCGCCCGAATACGTCGACTTCAATCGCACGGAGTATTCGGCGGTGAAGCGAAAGTAGGTCGAAGCGTCACCCGAGACCGGGGACGGGTTGGGCACCGGGCGTGTCGTTCCGGGTGTTGATCGCGTCGATTCCGGTTTGCACGGTCTGCTCCATCGCACGGGTCAGGGGCGCCACCGCGAGTTTCAGGCTGCCCGCAGCCTCGAGGAATTTTCTTGCATCGAGCGGATCGTGGAGATGCACGATGGCCCGCCGAGGCCCGGTGCGGGGCATGGCGCGGGAGTAATGATCTTCGGCGAGACGTTCAACCGTCTCGTCGAAGCGGTCCACCGTTGGGTGTTCGGTTAGGTAAGGGGTGAGGTAGCCGTGGACGCGGAGCGCGAGAATGGCCTTTTCGGCGAGCCCGTCCATCTCGGGATGGGAAACTCCCGATGCGTCGGTCCGGACCTGATGGATTGTTGATCGCACCTTGCGGATGCGCTCGACGAGCCCACTTTCCTTCGACGGGGTGAGTCTGAGTGTTTCCTCCAGACCAGCGACGAGGTTCGCGACGAAGGTCTTCAGAATCTCGTAGACCGACGTTTCTTGGGGAGACGGTTCTTGGAGGAATCCGTGTTTTCTCAGGTAGGCACCGACGAGATGCCGTCCCAGCCCCATCACCGCCCCGAGTGGATCCTCGGTCGATCCGGGGGCATAGGAGTGACCGCTCTCGCGGGCGAGTTCGACGAGACGCTGCGCGACCGTCTCGCGTGGAGTGGTGAGGTGGGTGAATTTCAGGCTCACCGGCACGATCTTCACCGGGGTATTCTCGAGCGACTGGGTTGCTTTCAGGGCGATGAATGCGGTGCCATCGAGGAAGGGGGTGACACGATCATTGGTAAGGTAGACATTGCCCTCCGGAAAGATCGTTAGGTAGTAGTCGCCCGCAGTCACCGTGGCAATCGCCGCAGCCATGGCCTTGCGGTCGGCGGCCTCCCGGTCTATCGAGAAATTGCCCAGTTTTTGCATGCACCACGCATTGAAGCGGCTTCGCAGAAACACATCGTAGGCTGCCATGAAGGAGCAGGGAAGGGCGAGGCGACGATGGACTTCCGTCATCACCTGGGGATCGCTGTGGCTGGGGTGATTGATGACAAAAAGGAGCCTTTCGCCTCTGGCCCGCGACTCGTGGATCGCGTCCACGTTTCCCTCGAGACGGAGTTCGGAGATCCGGTGATTCTTTCCGGGAAGGATGAGATGACGGTTGGCCAAACGTCCGAGACCGATCAGAAAGGGCGAGGGCTCGGCCGGAAAGAAGCGATAGCTGGCATCGGAGAACTCAAGCATGGGAAATCCTCGCGCCGGAGCTGCCGGGACGCAAGCGCCGCGCACCTCCGGCGAGAGGGTTGGGTCGGTGGCTCGACAG
>CALDKL010000329.1 GCA_937898895.1 uncultured Verrucomicrobiae bacterium
TCATTGAGACGGGCATCGGCCTGCTGCCTCCGGTTTCCGCAGAAACCTCCGGAGCGTGGGAAACTCTGGTCTATTTTGGTCTTTGCACCGGACAGAACACGCTCGTTGTGCCGAAGGCGGAGGCTCTCGCCGCCGTGGAGCCCTCCTTTGCGAAGCGATGGCAGATCCTGCAGCAACTCCGCTGATGGTCCGTTCGAAAACGGGGTGAAACTTGTAATCGTCCCGAATCGGGGGCAAGGTCATCGTTCCACCATGCCCGGTAAAGACGATCCCAGAAATCCCTTCCCCGATCCCGAGGAAATCTCGAGGAAACTCAGCGACTTCCTCCGCAACAATTTCGGCGAAAACGTTGCCGTGACGACGGTGAACGATTCGCCGTTTCCTTTCGGCACGGCCCCTTCCGGTGGCGGGGGAGAGCGGCACGATTTGCGCTCGAGCGACGAGGCGTCGCCTGTGGCGGACTTCGACCTCATCCCTCGGCAGATCAAGGAGCACCTCGACCG
The DNA here is from genome assembly GCA_937898895.1 of uncultured Verrucomicrobiae bacterium. GTDB lineage: Bacteria > Verrucomicrobiota > Verrucomicrobiia > Verrucomicrobiales > DEV007 > Arctic95D-9. Next base: position 504 of record CALDKL010000329.1, read on the forward strand.
ATTTGTGATCCGTCAGGATGAGGCGAAGAAGGCTCTCGCCATCGCCGTCTGTGATCACTACCACCACGCGAAATACTCCCGACAGCAGGCCGACGCGGATTCCGCTGACTCCCGCCGGGTCGAATACGCGAAACAAAACGTGATCATCGTGGGTCCGACCGGCGTGGGCAAGACCTACCTCGTCAAACACATCGCCGAACTCATCGGGGTGCCTTTCGTAAAGGCCGACGCGACCAAGTTCTCCGAAACCGGTTACGTCGGCGGAGATGTCGATGATCTCGTGCGGGAACTCGTGCGGAGAGCCGATGGGAATGTCGATCTGGCGCAACACGGCATCATCTATCTCGACGAGATCGACAAGATCGCCTCGGCTTCGAATCTGTCCGGACGGGACGTGAGCGGTCGCGGGGTGCAGACGACCTTGCTGAAGCTGATGGAGGAGACCGATGTGCCGGTGCGCAATCCGCAGGATATGCAGTCGCAGATGCAGGCCATGTTCGAGATGAGCCGCACCGGAAAGTCATCCCGCGAGACCATCAATACGCGCCATATTCTGTTCATCGTCAGCGGAGCGTTTTCAGGGCTGGAGAAAATCATGGAGCGCCGCCTGCGCCAGGGCCCGATCGGTTTTGCGAGCAGCCCGGAAGAGTCGGTTGACAAGGGCGAGCCATCTCCGCACGAGCCCACCACGCAGGATTTTATTGATTTCGGCTTTGAGGCCGAATTCATCGGGCGGCTTCCCGTCCGCGTCGTCTGCGAATCCCTCTCGGCGGAGGATCTCTTTGATGTGTTGAAGCATTCAGAGGGCAGTCTCATCCGCCAGATCGAACGGGAATTCGAGGCCTTCGGGATCCGCGCCGAGTTCACCGACGACGCACTCCGGGCCATCGCCGCAGCAGCGGCCCGGGAAAAGACCGGTGCCCGGGGGCTCATGACGGTCTGCGAGCGCCTGCTCCGCAATTTCAAATATGAGCTGCCCGGCACGACCGTGGAGGAGCTTGTCATCACCGGCGAGACCGTCGCCGATCCTGCCGCCCACCTCTCCGCGCTTCTCGCCGGAGCCGCTCCGGCCGGGGACGTGCGTGTCGTCGCGGATCTCGCCACCTACCGAAGGCAGTTCGAAAAGGACCACGGCGTGCGCCTGGTCTTCGACTCCGGCGCAGTGGCGCGAATAACGGCCCTCTCCGCCGAGACGGGCAGAGGCATTGTCGAACTGTGCTCCGAGAAGTTCCGCGATTTTCACTTTGGGCTGCAGCTCATTCGCAAGAATACCGGACAATCCGTTT
>CALDKL010000330.1 GCA_937898895.1 uncultured Verrucomicrobiae bacterium
CCATCGTAACCAAACACCAACTGATCCGGCGAGCGGTGTTCCTGCTCGAAGAAATAGTCGATGTCGTCGAGGGTGCCGGCCAGTTCCCGGACCGTGTCCTCGGGATAGGGAGTATCCTGGAAAAGCAGGTCATGCCCTCTCGTCAGGATCAACCCGTAGACCGATCCCGCATGACGGATCGCCCCGAGGGCACTGGTAAACGTTTGCGGGGTCATGACTGGATGAAGTCGCGCACCGACTGGAGAAATTCCCGCATCGGCATACGCCGGTTCACGATCGCCCCGGCCACATCGGGATTCTGGGAATTGGTATTGGGATCAAAACAGAATCCTGCGGTTTCGTCCCCCTCGCAGAGCACGGCGTGGGCCACCGCGCTCATCCCGAGTCTTTCGCCGACGAGGAGGGCGCACTCCTGCAGGACCATCAGATTCTCGGCAAACCGCGCGGTATCCTCGGGTCCGGTCTTCCCCTTGGCAGCGCCGCGGGCGGCACGGAAGAAACGGGGTCTGCGCAAGCGGAGCGCTTCGGCGAGTGTATCATTGAGAGGGGTGGGAGATCCTTCCATGTTGCCTGCCGTCTGAGTCCGGCTCCGGGGAGATTCTACTGCAAGCCTGGAAAATGTCGAATCCGGACAAATTGCGCAGGATTCACCTGACCACCAGCCCTTTGCCGTGTAGGATGTCCTCTCCCATGACCCTGGCCAACCAGATCACGGTGCTCCGACTGTTCCTGATCCCCGTCTTCATTGTCTTCGCCGCCTACTACAGCGAAAGCATCGCGGCGGGGGAGGAACACCGGATCTATCGCATCCTCGCCCTCGCGACCTATGCCCTGGCTTCGCTCAGCGATGCCGTCGACGGGTATATTGCCCGAAATTTCAACCAGAGCACGCCCCTGGGGCGGGTTCTCGACCCGATCGCCGACAAACTGCTGCTCCTCACCGGAGTCGTCACTCTCAGTCTCACCAAGTGGCATGCAGGTCTGCCGATCTGGTTCGCGGTTCTGGTCATCGCGAGGGATGTGGTGATCTCTCTGGGCATGCTCATCATCTACCTGACTCATGGAAAGGCGACGGTTAGAGCCAGGATCAGCGGAAAAATCTGCACCTTTCTAACCTTGAGTTGCGTCTGCTGGGTTCTCGTCGATTTTTGGAGCGTTGGCTCGCGCCCCTGGCCTCTCGAGGTCCTGATCTACCTCACTGCTCTCTTCACCGTGGTCACCGGTTATCTTTACCTCGGTGACGGCATCCGCCAACTGAGAGAGTCCGGCCACACCCTTCCCGATTCTGATGTCCCGTAATATCCTCCCCCGCATCGCCATCGTCGGCCGCCCCAATGTCGGAAAGTCGGCGATTTTCAATCGGCTTGCGGGCCGTCGTATTTCCATTGTTCACGATGAACCGGGGGTGACCCGCGACCGCATCGCGACGGAGATCCAACGCGCCCGCATTCCCTATGAACTCTGCGACACCGGAGGGATCGGAACCGTCATCGCCGACGGTTTCGCGGAGCAGATCCGGACCGAGGCCGACATCGCCATCGCCGCTGCCGACCTGATTCTTTTTGTCGTGGATGCCCGGGAAGGCCTCCACCCCGTCGACAGCGACATCGCAAGGCATCTTCGTTCCAGCGGCACTCCGGTGGTGCTGCTGGCAAATAAGGTCGATACGCCCAAGACCGATCCGCATACGGCGGAATTCGCCGCGCTGGGATTCGCCACTCAGATCGATCTCTCTGCCGCCCACGGAAGAAATTTTGGAGAATTGGAGGAAATTATTCACCGTGAGTTGGTTGCGATTGGTTTTTCCACAAGTGAATCCGATCCGTCCGAGGTGCCGACCCCGGTTAAGATCGCGATTGTGGGGCGGCCCAACGTGGGAAAATCCTCCCTCGTCAATGCGCTGCTCAACGACCAGCGGGCCATCGTCTCCGACGTGGCGGGCACGACACGGGATGCCGTCGACGTGCCCTATGAGCGAAATGGCAAATCCTATCTGCTCATCGACACTGCCGGTATTCGGAAGCGCACCCGTCGCGATACCTCCGTGGAGGTGTTTTCGGTGATGCGTTCGGAGAAATCCATCCGTCGCGCCGATCTCTGCCTGCTCCTCATCGATGCCTCCTCCGGCGTCACGACCCAGGACCGCCGCATTGCGAAGAGGGTCATTGAGGAGAACAAACCCTGTCTGGTCATCCTCAACAAGTTCGACCTCTATCATCCCGACGCAAAATACCGCGACCGGATCGAGCAGTTCCGCGAGGAATTGGGCGACGACCTCTTTTTCCTGCCCTATGCTCCCAAGGTGGCCGTGTCTGCAAAACACCGGGATCACCTCGGGAAGATCTTCGAGGCGATCGAGCGGGTGTTGCAATCGGCTTCCGAACCGGTGCCGACAGGAGCACTCAACCGTCTCCTTCAAGCTGCCATCGAGCGCAACCCTCCTCCGGTGCGCACCGGAAAGCGGCTCAAGCTGCTCTACGCCACCCAACAGCGCGAAGATGAACCGGCCCGCGTGCCGGTGCCGCAGTATTTGCTGTTTGTGAATTACGCGGAGTTGCTCACCCGCACCTACGAGCGCTTCCTCGAAAATCAGATTCGGAGCGAGTTCCCGATGGAGGGACTACCATTTGTCTTTGAGGTACGCTCGCGGGTTTCCGAAAAGCGGGGCACCCGCCGTTCCGCCGCCAAAGCCGGGGAGACGACGCAGCCTGCCCAAAAATCCGCCCCATCGGGGGCAAAGCGCCTCCGAAAGAAGCCGCTAGGAGAAGGGAAGAGGCCTTCCCCGGCACGCAAGAAGCGCTCTCGATAGTCCCTCGCCCGCCGGAACTGGAGGGAAGGACTGGGTTTTTTGATTATTTTTAGAATTTCTTGTAATTCTTGGCAATTCTGCCAAATTTCAAAAGCGCCCCCTCCGCTTCATGCGACTCGCCGTTCACTCCCCTGCCCGCTCCGCTTCTGCGGCGTTGACGCTGCTGGAGGTTACGCTGGTTGTCAGTGTCTTGCTCGGCTTGGTCGGGATCGGGTTTTTCGGTGTTGCTGCCTACAAAAAGGGAGTCAACCGAGCCCTCTGTATTTACCAGGTAGCCAACGTTCAAAAGGCGATGCGATCCTATTGCCACTTTCAGGATCTGCAATCCGGCGAACCAATTGCCGACCTGAAGAAACGGCTCATCGTCGACTCCAAATTTTTCGCCAGCGCTCCTTTTTGCCCGAGTGGAGG
>CALDKL010000331.1 GCA_937898895.1 uncultured Verrucomicrobiae bacterium
CGCACGAGCTTTCGCTCAGCGGATTTTAAGTCCGCTGCGTCTACCATTCCGCCACGCCGACGCGACTTCAGATCGCTCAGTAAACCCTCTCCTCTCCCCAACGCAACCCTGCTGGATCGATCAAATCAGTTCTTCAGGTATCCGCGGGCGACGAGATTGTTGAGACGACGAGCTACATCGACGACGCCGTCGAGGACTGCTTCGCGGTAGCTGCGACCGTCCCGAGTATCGATGCCATGACCCGGGTCGAGCTGACGCAGGGCCTCGAGCGCAGGATCCTCGTGATGGAAGATCTCCACAAAGACATACTTCAGCTTTCCGGTCCTGGCAGCGCAGGCAAGAAGGGCTCCGATCCATCCGTCGTCGGTGCTGAGGCAGCCTCGGGTCGTTTTGGCCGAGGCATGGAAGGTGCCCATCTCATCTGCTGCGGCGACGGCCGAAATCAGGGCTTCGTTCTCCGGTATGGACAGTCCCGAGTCGCCGCAGTGGGCGGCGTCGACCATGATCTTGAAGAATTTCCGTCCAAGCGCCGCGTTGGCTGCTTTGACAACCTCCCAACACTTGGCGATGTCGTTGAAGGTCTGGAATTCGCCCTTTCGGAGAAACTCGAAGTGCCAGGTCTCGAGACAGCTCCCGGCGACGCTCGCCTCCTCGCAGGCGCGGAGATGGGTCCGCACGTTTTGTGTGACTGCGGCCGAGAAGGCATCGCCGGTTTTTGGAGTTGCTCCCGGTTGCATCCACTGCTCGATGGAGGTCGAAGCCACCTGCGTGACTCCGTGCCGGATGGCGACACGCAGTCCCGCCGCGAGCATGGCGACCACTTTCTCTTCGTCGGCCGGATCCATCGGATCGGCCCCGCCAACCATCATGATGGGGTGGAGATCCATGCCGAGGGCGCGGATGCCGGAAAACATCTCATCGGTGTCGCCCTCGTCGACTCCGGGGAAGAGGGTGATTTGGGCATTCTGGATTTTCACCCGAGAGGCGGTTGCGAGGGCCTCCATTTCGGAGACGATGAGAAGTCGCCCATCCTCACCTCGGGGGAGACGGCCATCAGAATCTGGAACGAGTCCACCGACGAACTTGATATGGGTCGGGACGACACCGAGTTGGACGTTGGTTTTGAGAGAAAATGGCTGAGACATGGGGGAAGGGTGGGGGATTCTCAGGCGAGGGGCAATGCAAAAGTGCAAGGGAAAGTGACCATGACGGGATCCGGGAGAGGGGGAAAGTCCGGCGCTCCGACCTCATCCCTTGAAGGGGCGGATACGGATATTCCGCCAGCAGACTTCATAGGGGCCCTCCCCTTTCTTGATGCCGTGGACCTGGAGGCCGAGGTGGCCTTTGGGATGGGTCTTGAAGACCGCTTCCTGGGTGAGATCGGCGACGGGATGACCGTTGATGAACGTCTCAATGCGCGGACCTTTCGCGACGACTCGAAACGAATTCCATTCACCGTTCTTTAGATAGGAGTGGGAGGCCTCGGGAGTTTTCTGGGGTTCAGGGGAAAGCCACCCGAGTCCGGTGGCCTCGCCGTAGAGATAGCCGGCCTGACCCGGAGAGGATTCGATCTCCACCTGGGGACCAAAGAATCGACTCAAGTCCGTGGCGGGTTTGCCGTCTTTGCCACTGGAAGCGAGATCCGCCTCTGTCTTTTCGCGGGAACGGATCTGAACACCGGAGTTGAGCTTGTCGTGTACCTTCACTTCGAACTCGAGTTCGAAGTCGGCGTATTGCTCGGTGCTGAGGAGGAAGGAATTCGGACTGCCATCGACGGTCTTGCCGCAGATCGTTCCGTCGACGACGGTGTATTCGGCCGTGCCGAGGGTGGAGTGTTTCCACCCATTGAGGGTCTTTCCGTCGAACAGGGAGATCCATTCCCCCTCCCCGGCGCGGAGAGGAGCAGTGATCAGGGCGAAGGCGAAAAACGGCACAAGCGATTGGGATTTCATGGGAGATTACAGGACTCAGTAAGGATAGAAACGGAAGGATTTCCTGTCGATGCCTTGTTTGCGCCGATCCAAGGCTGGCACAAAGGAGGAAATTTTCTCCCCCGAGTGACTTGATTCACCGGAAAATCCAGATAAGAGTCCACCTAACCTCGTGGTGTAACGGTAGCACAAGAGATTTTGGTTCTCTTTGTCAAGGTTCGAATCCTTGCGGGGTTGTTCAAACGAGTCCCTTGTTTTGAACGGCTTACGAAGATTCTTCGGAGGTTCTCGGAAGTTGTCAGACGCGGCTTTAAGTCCCGTAACACTTTTCTAAAACCGTGTCCGGTCCCGGTGGACAACGCCGACGTCGCCGTGCTTCGCTCTCACGTCGAGGAGGACGCTACGACCGGTTCCCCGCACGCCCCTTCACCCTCACCCCGGCGAGATTGCCTCTCAGCGGCGAATTGGCACGGCTTCCCGCGCGGAGTCACTGCCGCTTTCGCAGATGCGGCATTGCGTCGGGATATGGCCCCAGGAACCGTTCACCGTTGAAGTGAATCAAGTGGTTGGGATCTTCCGCAAGCCAGACTTCGCTTTCCCAGGCGATTTGCGAAAGGAACGATTGCATGGCGCGGCGTGTTTCAAAGGAGGTCACAAAGACAAGACCGACTTTGCATCCCGCAAAAAGCTCCTTCAACTCCATGCGGCGCTTCCCGTCCACCGGACCGGCACTTGTGACGGCTTCGATGAGTAGCATCCAGTTCCGGGCGGCATCGTGGACGATCACGTCCGGCATCTTCGCCGCACTGTCGAACGAAACACCAAGACCGCTCAGGTAGTCGGCTTCAAGGTGAGCCGATTTGTTTTCCGTGTCCCCGATATAGGCCACGGTTCCACCCGGCGAGAAACGAGGGCAGAACTCTTCAATAATCGCTTTGATGAGCGGATTCTGTCCGCCCGGCGATAACGTCACTGTTTGCCCGCTCGGCAGCGCCACCGGCACCCGTGCCAATTCCCGATGCCTTTCAATTTTCTGCTTCAGATTCTCCACCTTTGCGAGGTAAGCTTTCAGGGTGCCCGGCCATTCCAACGTTCCAAAGGTTCGGAGCAAGGCGAGGGCGGAGGGTTCCACCTGATAAACGGTACTTCCGCTATTGGTCGGGCGATCCGGCTTGTCTGGGTTCCGCAAGAGCAGGCCCGCCCCCACGAAGAACTTCACTGCTTCGTCCCGGATTGTCTCCCGCGTGTTCGGGGCGTACTGCACCCCGTAGTGTTCCGCGATGAAGGCAATGATGGGCGTGATGCCGCGCAAGGGGCTTGCGCATTCGCCCCAGTTCTTCCCAGGTGTGAGATCCAGCAAAGCCAAGAGGGAGTATGCGGCGGTTTCATTCCGTTGCCTTGGCCCGAATTGCAGCGCCGTGAGCGCTTCGATTGCGTCAGAGAGGCGGCGTTTCCTTGCTTCGTGGTCAGTTTTTCGTTTACCCATGAAGGTGACAATCGGCGATTCGGTCAAGCTCTTCTTGCGATGCATCGAGGCGCTTCAATTCGACACCCATCGCCCGGAGCGTGTCGGCGTCCGGGTAGGGCAGTTTCCGCAAGTCCGTCGCGTTGACTTGAGTATGCCCGCTGAAACACCGGAAGTAGTGATCGACCAGGGTTGAATTGAGAAAGACGAAGAGGCCACGGGCAAGCGACCTTTCGAGGCCCGTTCCGTTCGCGTGGATGTAGTTCAGGTGATTCTCAAAGCCAAGCCGCTCCGCCTTCACGTCGTCGGGATCGAAGAGGAACGCGACCAAGCGCCGCCTTTCCTCCTTCGACGTGAATCGCTTCGTCAGGAGGTAGATTCCCGACGGGACCAGCCACGGGCGGGTTGCTTCGTTGTCGAGGATCGCGTTTGGCTTCCGAGAGTTCGTCTTTGGCCAATGCGCCGCGCCGCCTTGAAAGTGGCACGGGTAGAGCAGGGGGACGGAACCAGCCACGGGCGAGGAAAGGAGCGCGTCACGAAACCGGAAATCCACGACGCGCCCCGTCGAGACCTTCAGACCAAGCGAAGCCAAAGAGGCGGGCAATCCTTCCAATCTCGCCTTCGCGCTGGCGTGACCCTTGTCGGCGGGAATGTGAATGAACCGTTCCGGGTCTCTCGGATTGACGATTTCGGCAAACGGAAAACGCTTCGACGTGACTCCCCCTTCCCGTTCTCCGCTACTGGACGAAACGGTGACTGCTCGGGGCTGGCAGTTCCCCTTTCGGGCGTGAAAAATGATGTTCTCCTGCAAAACGGCATCGTCACGGAAGAGCGCTTGGCGCGATTCAAAAACGTGAAGTCGCTCAAGCGCCATTTGTCGCAAAAAGTCTTCGCGAAACGGTCGGAAATACGGGCCGTTGCAAAACGAGCGCGGCGTGATCGCGACAAGTTGCCCGCCATCCTCAAGAAGGCGGGAGAGCAAGCCGACAAATCCCGCATAGAGGTTGCTTGTTTCCAAGCCGACCGACCGCAACGCAAGCCGTTCGGGCGAACCGGTGTTGATCTTTTTATACGGAGGGTTGGCAATTGCCAGATCGAAGGAAGGCGGCGCGGCGCTGAACAGATCGCCCGCCAGCCTTCCGGCCATCTCGCCAACAAAGTCCGCGTGATGTACGGCGTAAGTGAAGCCGATTCCCCGTCCCTCGCAGAGTGCCGCGCAATCGTCCATTGTCTGATGTAGGGACGGAAGAATCGCCCCGTCGATTTCGTAGACCGTCGCGTGAAGGGTCCGCACTCCAAGCCCTTCCGAGCAAATTCGCCGCACGAAGGCGGCGGTCAATGCGCCATCTCCCGCGCCGGCGTCCAAAAGTCTCACGGTCGGCGGCAAAGACGAAACGAGCGACGCCATGAAATCCCCCACGGGTGCGGGCGTGAGGAATTGCCCAAGCGTTTCTTGACGCTGCCGTTTCCCCGCCGGGTTGCTTGTCGCTACCGTTTCAGCCATCGCCACACCTTCCGCGCAAGGGGCGGCGTTCGTCAAGGCAACTTGAGAAGAGCGGGCCGCATTCGGTTCGGCTTGGAGTTCCGGCCCCGGCCGAGTTTGGCACTTTGGTTCGTCACCGGCCAAAATTCAACTATTTGTCTGTCCCTTAAAACCCCTTAAAACCCCAGCGATACGCGAAACATGCTTCACAGGGTAGATCGATCCGATCATTCCGACGAATCGGTTCGCGCAACAGTCTTCGCGAGGTGACGCAACTCTTCAATAAACACAGCGATCGGTTTCTCGGATGCTCGGCTCATGCGATGGGCAGCGGCAATACGCAACGGTTCCGGGGGTGTCGTCAATGGTATCAACCGGACGTTTTTCGAAGCGTGCTGGACCGCGCCCGAGGTGATGATCGTGACACCCAGGCCGGATGCCACCGCCGTCATCAAGCTGCTCACTCCGTCGTATTCACCGGCAATGATTGGCTTCTGCCGATGCTCCCGAAACCAAGCAGTGACGATCGCCCAATACTCCGGATAGTCTCTCTTGCAGAAAACCAGCAGCGGTTCGATTGCGACTTCCTCCGGCGTGATCTCGGATCGTCGCGCCAATGGGTGCTGGTGGTTGATCGCCATTTGCCATGATGCTCGTTGGAGAGACGTCCATTTCAGCCCGTAGCCGTCACTCTCCCGCCCGACCGTGATTGCGACATCCAGTGTCCCGTCCTCCAGACCGGCGAGCAGCTCCTTGGTGGAGAGGTCGAACAACTCAACGTGCGCCTGCGGGTGTTTCTGCGCGAAGATCCCGACCGCATCGGCCAGCAGGCCGCCGGCAAGCGAGGGTGCGTAACCGACGCGCAGACGCACGGATCGTGCGGCGGCGCACACTCGCTCGAGCATTTCGTCGGCGCGTTGCAGGAGTTCGCGCGCTTCCGGGAGCAGTGCTTCGCCCACTGGGGTCAGGCGGATGGAATGGGCCGAACGCTCCAGCAGGCATTGACCGATCTCGTCTTCCAGCGCTTGGATCTGCCGACTCAACGCGGGTTGTGTCAGGAAAACCTTCTGAGCGGCGCGTGTGATGTTGCCCGTCTCGGCGACGGCGACGAAGAAACGAAGTTGGCGGAGCTCCATGCTGCGAGAATAACCGAAACACAGGCTCAGGCCAAGAACTCGGCATTGGCCCTTTCCGTGGCGAAAGGCATGATGAGCGCATGAAAACAGAAAAAACGAACGTAACGATCCGGCGGGCGAACGAACGCGGCCACGCCGACCACGGCTGGCTCAACTCCCACCACAGCTTCTCGTTTGCCGACTACTACGATCCCGCGCACATGGGGTTCCGATCGCTGCGTGTCATCAACGACGACCGCATCGCGCCGGGCCGGGGCTTCGGAACGCACCCACACCGAGACATGGAGATTTTCAGCTACGTGCTGGAAGGTGCCTTGCAGCACAAGGACAGCATGGGCAACGGTAGCGTGCTTTTGCCGGGTCAGATTCAACTCATGAGCGCGGGGAGCGGCGTGACGCACAGCGAGTTCAATCCGAGCAGTGACGAGCCGATGCGTTTACTCCAAATCTGGATTCAACCTCGCGAGTCGGGCCTTGCACCGAGCTACACCGAATGGCTTCCGAAGCCGGAGCGGGCCGACGCGCCGAAGGTGCTCGTCATTTCGCCGGATGGACGCGAAGGCTCGGCGACGATCCACCAGGACGCCGAGGTCTATCGCATCCGCCTTCAACCCGGCCAGACGGTGACGCACGAACTCAATTCGGGCCGAGGGGTGTGGCTGCAGATCGCTCAGGGAAAGCTGACGCTCAACGGCACCGTGTTGGAGACCGGCGACGGCGCGAGCGTCGAAGAACCGGGCACGCTCACGCTCACCGCATCCCAACCAACCGAGGCGCTGCTCCTCGAACTCGCCTGAGGCAAATTCTCACCAACCAACCAACCACAACCTACTCCAAAAACATGAGTGCATTCAAATACAACCGTCTCGACAAGAACGACTGCGCGGTCCTGCTGGTGGACCATCAGACCGGACTAACCAATCTCGTTCAGGATTTTTCGCCGGACGATTTCAAGAACAGCGTGCTGGCGCTGGCCGACTCGGCGAAATACTTCAAGCTGCCAACCATCCTCACGACGAGCTTCGAGGACGGCCCGAACGGTCCGCTCGTCCCGGAACTCAAAGCGCTCTTCCCCGATGCCCCCTACATCGCACGCCCCGGCAACATCAACGCGTGGGATAACGAAGACTTCCTGAAGGCGGTGGAGGCCACGGGCAAGAAGCAACTGCTCATCGCCGGCATCGTCACCGAGGTCTGCGTGGCCTTCCCCGCCCTGTCCGCGATCGAGGCGGGCTACGAAGTATTCGTCTGCACCGACGCGTCGGGTACCTTCAACAAGACGACCCGCGATGCGGCATGGGCGCGGATGCAGGCAGCGGGCGTGCAGTTGATGACGTGGTTCGGTGTGGCTTGTGAGTTGCACCGCGACTGGCGCAACGACATCGAAGGGTTGGGCGCACTGTTCTCCAATCACCTGCCGAGCTATCGCTGCCTTATCAACAGCTACCTGGCCGCCAGCGCGAACAAGAAATGACCGCTCCTCGGCGCCGGGAAGGTCTCCGGCGGCTGATCAATCCGAAAGAAAGAGCGCATGATTTGAGCGGATGACAGATTCATGGATGACAGATCCCGATCCATCGACCATGGTCACCCCAATGCCTGAATCGACTCGAACAATTATCGGCCTTTCGGGCAGTCTCCGCGCTGGTTCATACAACACTGCGCTGCTTCGTGCGGCCAGGGGACTGATGCCGGAAGGGGCTCAGTTGCACGTGAAAACGATTCACGGAATCCCGATTTACGACGGCGACACGGAAGCCGAACACGGTTTTCCTACCGCAGTCCGCGAATTGGGGGAGATCATCGCAAAAGCTGACGGGTTGCTCTTGGCCACACCGGAATACAACCATTCGATTCCCGGTCCGTTCAAGAACGCGATCGACTGGCTGTCGCGCATCAAGAATCAAGTTCAGCCCGTGTTCACTGCCAAACCCGTCGCCGTCATCGGCGCATCTCCCGGTGGATTCGGAACCTTGCTCGCGCAAGACGCTTGGCTGACGGTCCTGCGTGCGCTCGGGACGCATCCGTGGTTTGGCGGGCGATTGCTCGTTTCGCATGCCGACGGAGTGTTCGACGAAACCGGCGAGTTGACCGACGAGGGTGCGAAAAACAAGCTGCGGAAGTACCTTGAGGGATTCGTCAACCACGTCCGGTTGGTGTCATGAACAAAAAATCGGCTCCTCCCCGCAACGGTTCTCGTGCGACGGTTCGTTCGTGACGGCCGCGAGGCGTTCGAGGATCGGCTTCGTGATTTGGCCCGGTCCCGGGCGGATGACGCGCCAGCCGCTCAGGCCCACCTCGGGATCGGTTTGACCCGAGTCCCACCTCACCGGTCGCAAGCCCTCCGGGTTCCGTAGCGCGGATTCGATCTCGCTTCCGCCGGTCGGCCCGCCAACGTTGAGGCCCCAGGGGGGGGTGTAAACACATTGTATGGGCAGAAAAATGACCCTTTCGCAAAATTAATCTTGTATTGTCATTGT
>CALDKL010000332.1 GCA_937898895.1 uncultured Verrucomicrobiae bacterium
TTCGGCCAGTTCCAACGCTGCCACGACATCCTCGGCCAGATGCCTATTCAAGCGACTGACCGGGCACATCTGCGGGAGCTTTTGAACCGGGCGAGTGGCGGAGTCGTGTTTACAACGCTGCAAAAGTTCGCGCCGCTTGAACCCTCACCCCGGCCCTCTCCCAGCGGGAGAGGGAGCGAGCAGTATCGCGGTGGGTTTGATTTCTCCGGATTGAAGAAAGAGGTTCGCGAGTTGCGCTTGAAGCAGACGGAAGCTGAATCGCTGCTTTGGGAACTACTGCGAAATCGAAAGCTGGCTGGGGCTAAGTTTCGTCGTCAGCACCAGTTTGGCGAATACGTCACAGACTTCTTCTGTGACGACGCGAAACTGGTCGTCGAGTGCGATGGCGCACCCCACAGCACCCCGGAACGGGCGAAGATCGACCAGAAGAGGGACGCCTATCTGAAATCTCAAGGACTGAGTGTTCTGCGCTTTGAGAATGCTCGTGTGCTTTCGGACCCAGAAGGTGTGCTTGATGAAATTGCCTCGCACCTCCCCTCTACCTTTGGGAGAGGGGCCGGGGGTGAGGGTAATGTTGCGTCTAAAGGCAGGAACGAAGCACTTTCGGAACGCCGCAACATTATAGTCATCGCCGACGAAGCGCACCGCTCGCAATACGACCTCATTGATGGCCTCGCCCGTCACATGCGCGACGCGCTGCCGCAGGCGTCGTTCATCGGCTTCACCGGCACGCCCATCGAAAAGACCGACGCCAACACGCGCGCGGTCTTCGGCGACTACATCAGCATCTACGACATCCAGCGCGCCGTCGCGGACAAGGCCACGGTGCCGATCTACTACGAGAGCCGCATCGCCAAGCTGGGCCTGAACGCGAGCGAACTGCCGAAGCTCGACGCGGAGTTTGAGGAGATCACCGAAGGCGAGGAGCTGACGAAGAAGGAGAAGCTCAAGACGAAATGGGCCGCGCTGGAGGCGCTGGTAGGCGATCCGAAACGCATCGCGCTCATCGCCGCCGATCTCGTGCAGCATTTCGAGAAGCGCGTGGAGGCGATGGACGGCAAGGCGATGGTCGTCTGCATGAGTCGCCGCATCTGCGTGGACCTCTACAACGCCCTCATCAAGCTGCGCCCCGCGTGGGCGGAAGACGAAAATGTAGAACGAGCTTCCAAGTTCGTTCATGAGGGAACGAACTCGGAAGTTCGTTCTACGGTTCTCAAAGTCGTGATGACCGGCAGCGCCGAGGACGGCCCGGAGTGGCAAAAGCACATCGGCAACAAGCAGCACCGCCGCGAACTGGCGAACCGCTTCAAGGATCCGAAAGACCCGTTCCGCATCGTGATCGTGCGCGATATGTGGCTCACCGGCTTCGACGCGCCCTGCCTACACACGATGTATGCCGACAAGCCGATGCAGGGCCACGGCCTCATGCAGGCCATCGCACGGGTGAACCGCGTGTTCAAAGACAAGCCCGGCGGCCTCGTGGTGGATTACCTCGGCCTCGCCGACCAACTGAAGCACGCGCTCGCCAACTACACCGAGAGCGGCGGCAAGGGCGATCCCACCTACGACACGCGCCAGGCCATCGCCGTCATGCTGGAGAAGCACGGCATCGCCTGCGACATGATGCATGGTTTTTCGTGGGCCAAGTGGACCACCGGCACAGCGACCGAGCGCCTGAAACTCATCCCCGTCGGACAGGAGCACATCCTCGAACAGGAGGACGGCAAGAAACGCTGGGTGCAGGTCGTCACCGAACTCTCCCGCGCCTTCGCCCTCTGCGCCGCGAGCGATGAAGCCACGGCGATCCGCGACGACGTATCCTTTTTCCAAGCTCTGCAAGCCGCGCTGAACAAGCAGGGCATCGGCAACCGCAAGACACCCGAGCAGATTGACGCCGCCGTGCGCCAGCTCGTGAGTAAGGCCATCACGACCGACGGGCAGGTCATTGATGTCTTCACCGCCGCCGGATTGCCGAAGCCGGACATCAGCATCCTCAGCGACGGCTTCCTCGCCGAAGTGCGGGGCCTGAAACACAAGAATGTCGCCGCCGAGCTGCTGGAAAAGTTGCTCAAGGACGAACTCAAGGTGCGCTCGAAGCGCAACCTCGTGCAGAGCCAGCTCTTTTCCGAGAAGCTCAAGAAGACGCTGAACGCCTACCACAACCGCGCCATCAGCACGATGGAGGTGATCGAGGAACTCATCCGCCTCGCCAAGGAACTCGATGCCGCCACCAAGCGCGGCGTGGACCTCGGCCTGACCGACGACGAAATCGCGTTCTACGACGCCCTCGCCGCCAACGAGTCCGCCGTGAAAGCCATGGGCGACGATAAGCTGAAGGTCATCGCCGCCGAACTCATCACCCAGGTGCGCAAGAGCGTCACCATTGACTGGACGTTGCGCGAAGGTGCCCGTGCCAAAATCCGCGTGATGGTAAAACGCATCCTGAACAAATACGGCTACCCGCCCGACTTGCAGGAGGAGGCAGTAAAGACCGTCCTCATGCAAGCCGAACTGTTGTGTGCGGAGTGGGCCTGATCCCGATTTGCATCCCAACTCCTCCCCGCACCTCCCGCTCCGTCACCCGTGAATCAGGGCCAAGGAACAGCAATTCCTCCTGCCGACAAGCGGGCAAGTTGAGCAGGTTCATGATTTGCGAAATGCGGGCGCGAGAAACGCCGCCGAGCCGGGCGAGGTCGGCGTAGTCGCGCACGATGCCTTCGCGGATCAGGCCGTCGAAATGGATGGCGAGTGCCATGAGCCGGGAAATCCGGGGAACGCGGTCCGGTGGCGCAGGCCGCGGCTTCGGTGCGGGACCCACAACAACCGTCTTCCTTCCTGCCTTGGTCCGTTTGAAATGGATCGGGGTTTCGATGGTGGGGTTCATGATCTTTCCTCGGCGAGGGTTTTGATGGCAGATGGATGGAACGAGATCGCCACGGTGCCTTTTTCCCGGTCGTAGGCCACCTGCTCCACGAGAAGACCAAGGGAGCGGGCGCGATAGGCGGGCGGCATCGCGTCGAACATCGAACGAAACTCGCGAAGCACCCCGGCGATCTCCGGCGCGGTGATGGCGGCTGCTTCAATGCCAGCGACCTCCTTGGCGATCTCGGCCATCCTTGCCTCCCCTGCACGGAGTTGGTCTTCAAGGTCGGCAAGTCGTTTTGCGGCATTCGGCATGCCGACAATTCCGGCCACCAGTTTCGCTTGATGTCGGAGGTTTATTTCAATCTGGGCCTTTTCGGCACCGAGTGCGGCCTTCCTCCCTTCGCTCTGGGCGAGTGCATTTTTCTCGATGCGGCCCACCAGTTCCGCGTCACCTCCGATGGCCGCAATGCGGTCCACCACGAAGTTCTCGATCTCCTGGGCGGGGATCGAGCGGGTCGCGCACGTCTTCGCCCCCTGCTTGGTGGCGTTCAAACAGACGTAGTAGCGATACCGGGTCGCGCCCTTGCTTGTGTAGGTGTGGATCATCGAGCACCCGCAGGAGCCGCATTTGAGAAGGCCCTTGAGCAGCCCGCTGAACTTGGTGCGCGTGGCCCCGCCGCCTTTGCGGGCGTTCCGTTCGAGCAGCACCTGCGTGCTGGCCCAAGTCTTCGAGTCGATGATCGGCTCGTGCTCCCCGTCATAAATCTTGCCTTGGTAATCCGAGTTGCACCGAGAGGCTGGCCTTCGGCATCTCGATTCCG
>CALDKL010000333.1 GCA_937898895.1 uncultured Verrucomicrobiae bacterium
TGCTGCTTGGTCTGACGGCGGCGGTGATCTCGGCCTGGGTACGCGGACTCGACATCGCCTGCGGATGTTTCGGCGGCGAGGAGTTGATGAACTATCCCGTGAAGGTGGCACAGAATCTGGGACTCGTTCTGTGGGGGGCGGCGCTCTGCTATTTCTCGGCACCCGCACGGATGGCTTCGAGTTCCTCCCAGCGAGCGTAGAGTGCGGCGATCCCGACCCTGCCGCGCTCCATTTCCTCGATCATCGCCGGTGCGGCGGCGGCGTTTTCGATATAGAAGGACGGGTCGTTGAGCTTTGTTTCCAGTTCGGCCACGGCGGCTTCGGCGGTGAGGATGGCATCCTCGATCGATTCGAGTTCCCGCTCCTCCTTCCATTTCAGTTTTCGGGGTTTGTCAGGGATGGGTGCGCTCGACGGGGGGATACGGACAGGCTTGGCCCGGACGGTCGCATGGGAAGATTCGGAAAGCCGACGCTTTTCGAGGTAGGTGGAGTAATTGCCCTCGTTCACGGTGAAACGACCGTCTCCTGTGAAGACAATGACGCGGTCGCAGACGCGATCGAGAAACCATCGATCATGGCTCACGACGAGGGCGGTGCCAGCAAAGTTCACGAGGGCTTCCTCAAGGACGCGGAGACTCTGGAGGTCGAGATCGTTGGTGGGTTCATCGAGAATGAGGAAATTGCCGCCGCGACGAAGGATCTTGGCGAGGAGCACACGGTTCTTTTCGCCACCGGAGAGATCTCCGACCCGATCGTTGATGCGCTCGTTGCCGAAGAGGAAACGCTGGAGGTAGGATCGCACCGAGATTGTCTCGTCGCCAAAGCGCACGGAGTCCTGCCCTCCGGCGACTTCCTCGAGGACGCTCTTTTCATCGTCGAGTTCGAAGCGGGTCTGATCGACGTAGTTGAATTCCGTTCGCTTTCCAATGCGAACGGTGCCGACGGTGGGCGCGAGTTCTCCGAGGATGAGCCGCAACAGGGTCGTCTTTCCCACTCCGTTCGGCCCGACTACCCCGACACATTCTCCGGCCTTGAATTCGAGGTCGAGCCCGAGAAAGAGCGGGGCGCGGTCGTAGAAATAGCCGACTTCGGAAAGCTCCGCCACGAGATTGGCGAGGGGCGGCGGAGGAGGGATGACGAGATCCATGTCGAGTTCTTTCTCGGGTGCCTTCTGCGCTTTCACCGCATAGTAGTGGTCGAGTCGGCTCCGTTGTTTCGTGCCGCGCGCCTTGACTCCGGCTCGGACCCAATCGATCTCGCGGCTGAGAAAGCGCTGGCGTTTGTGCTCGGCGGCCTGATCGCGCTCCTGTCGCTCGGCTTTGGCGACGAGGTAGTCGCTGTAGTTTCCGGCGTGGGAAAAGAAGCGTCCGTCGGCGAGTTCGACGATACGTGTGGCGATACGATCGAGGAAATAGCGATCATGGGTGACGAAGAGGCAGGTGCCGGGAGAGTCGGCGAGCCAACCCTCGAGCCAGGTGATGGCTCCGGCGTCGAGGTGGTTGGTCGGTTCGTCGAGGATGAGGAGATCGGGTTGGGGGAGGAGGGCGCGGCACAGGCCGACACGACGTTTTTCTCCTCCTGACAAAGATGCCACGAGGCGATCTCCCGAGGGGGCGGCGAGTTCGCGACGGAGCAATTCGACGCGGGTCTCGAGATTCCACCCGTCGCCGTGTTCGATTTCGGCGAGCAGTCTCGCCGATTCGGATGGGGGGAGATCCGGTGCCGTTTCGTATCGTTCGATCGCACGGATCAGGTCGGCGGAGCCGGAGCGGATGTTGGCCTCGACCGTGGCGGAGTCATCGAGGGCGAATTCCTGGGGCAGGTAGCCGACAGTGAGCCCCTGACGTCGAGAGACGAAGCCTGTGTCGGGGGCTTCCGATCCGGCGACGATGCGGAGAAAACTCGATTTTCCGGAGCCGTTTCGTCCGACGAGACCAATTTTTTCACCAGGGTAAAGGGCGAGGGACGCCCCGGCGAGCACCGGATGACGACCGTAGGATAGGCAAAGGTCGGAGGCGGAGAGGATCGCTTCAGTCTGCGTGGGGACGGCCATGAAATGGGGAGAGAAAGGGGTGACGAAGGTAATGGGGTCATGTCACAAGGCAAGCCCGCTCTGACAAACCACCGTGTCCGGCGAGGAGGATGGGAAAAACGGGATCTCCGTTTTCCGTCTGCCGGAATTTCGAATAGAGTCTGCGCATCATGAACGTCCCTGTCTCCGTCCTGAGCCTCGTTGCCTTTGCTGTCCCGATTCTGGCTGGGCCGCAAACCCATGATGCGGCTGTGAGCGTGCTGGGCCAGGCGGATCTCGCTGCCGAGATTTCGACGAATCCGCCGACGGACCGGTCGTTCGACAATGCAGATGGAGTGGCGGTGGATACGACCAGCGGAAAGCTCTTTGTCGCCGACAGCGAGAATCACCGCATTCTGCGTTTTTCTGCATCCGCAGCCTATCAGACGAATGCCGGGGCCGAGGCCGTCTTCGGGCAAGCGGGGTTCTCCGATCGGCAGCCGAATCGCGGGTTGGCGCAGCCCTCGGCGAATACGCTGTGCAATCCCTCGGCACTTGCTTGTGACTCCCAGGGACGGCTGTGGGTCTGCGACTTCGGAAATGCCCGGGTTCTTCGCTTTGATGGGGCTTCGGAGAAACCTTCGGGAACGGCGACGGCAGACGGAGTCATCGGGCAAGCGGATTTTACCTCGCGTGTCACGGCGACACGACAAGTCGGCGACGGTGGCTTTGAAAACCCTGCCGGGATTGCGGTCGATGACCAGGGCCATCTCTGGGTGGGGGATGCCTCCCACCCGAAAGTGATGCGGTTCGACGATGCCGCCACGCTCGGAAATGTCTACGATGGAGCGGCCCATGGCTATTTCGGGCGAGTGGAGGCAGGTGAATTTGTCACGGCGACCACGGCGGAGGGCTTTGGGTCGGGGCCGGGAGGAATCGGCCTCGACGAGCAGGGCAGGCTCTGGGTTTCCGATCCCACAAACAACCGGGTGCTCCGTTTTGATGCGGCTCTGACGAAGGCGGATGGTGCCGATGCGGATGGAGTCCTCGGGCAGATCGCTCTCGATGCGTCCGCTTTCACCGATCCTCCGACGGCTTCGTCTCTGTCCGCTCCGTATTCGGTCACAGCCGCTCCGGGGGGGACGGTATGGGTCAGCGATTTCGTCAACAATCGCGTTTTGGGATTTGTCGATGCGGCTTCGAAGGAAAACGGAGCGAATGCCGAGATCGTGCTCGGGCAGGCGGATTTCGTGTCCGGCGACTCCCTGCCGAATTCGGCGCGGACGATCCATTCTCCTTCTCAGATCGCGGTCGGGCGAGAGGGCAGCCTCTTCGTTGCGCAGTTTCGGATGGAAGGTCTCGTCAAACGCTGGTCGGATCCTGTCTCGATCACCGCCCCCTTCGTTCGCACTGCCTCCCGGGGCGGTCGGGTCACCTTGCGAGGAACGGCCTCGGGAGCCATCCGGGTCGAGTATCAGGTGAGGGGACGGGGCGGATTCAGGGCTGCGCAGGGCACTGCAAACGCCTGGTCCGTCCGTCTCACCGGGTTGAAAGGCAAGCACACCCTCGTTTTCATTCGTTCCGTCGCCTTCGATGATCGCCTCGCCACTGCACAGGTGAGGGTGCGGAAACCACGATGACTTGGCACCATCAAATCCCGACTGCGGTGCGCCAGACGCGTGCCATCAGTCCGTGACCAGCCTGGGTCGGATGCACGCCATCGGCGGCCCAGTAGGCGGGTTCCGTGCCTGCCTTGACGGCCGCATTGAAGGCTTCCTGAAAGGGCACCCAGATTGCGCCGGCGGCTTTCGCCACGTCGGAGGCAATGGCCCGGCGCGTTTCAAATTCGGGAAACCAGGAGTCATTCACCGCCCCGCAGCGCAGTACAAAGGGCTCGCAAACGACGAGGGTGATTCCGGGCAGGGCTTGTCTTGTCTGTTCGAGCAGGGCGGCAAATCCGTCCCGGTAGACTTCGGGAGTGCCGTCGTATTTCTTGTTCAGCTTGTGCCAAAGGTCGTTCACGCCGATGAGGATGCTGAGAAGGTTGGGCTTCAGGGCGAGACAATCGTTTTGCCAGCGAGCCGCGAGATCGGGCACCTTGTTGCCGGAGATTCCCCGGTTGTAGATGGACAGGCCGAGGGAGGCATGATCGGCGAGGAGTTGGCCGGCGAGGTGGAAGGGATATCCGCGACCGAGCATCGCCGGATGGTTGGCGGTGGCCTCGGATTTGCGATCGCGTCCCGCATCGGTGATCGAGTCTCCCTGGAAGAGGATCGTGGCACCGGGATCGAGCGATGGCGCGGCGGCGCGAGCCTGGCGGAAGGGGAGAGCGGCGGCTGAGGCAGCGGCGGTGGCGGCGAGCAGGTGGCGGCGGTTCATGAAGAAAGGGAGGAGCGGATTCGGGAGTCGGCGACTCAGGGATTGGCTTTGGCGGCAGCGTTCACGTAAGCCGTCATCGCGTTGAAGCGTTTCACAAAGAGTTCGGCGCTGATCTTGCCATCGTCAACCCAGACTCCGTCGGCGTTGGCGGATTCGAGAGCGGTTTTCACCTTTCCGCGGAGGTTGCCCATCACTTTCCTCCACCGTTCCGGCGAATCGGGATCTTTCTGAGAGGCGAGCACGTCCTCGCGCGGGCGGGCGAGATCCGACCGGAGGCGCTCGATCGTGCTGCCGGTGTATTCGGGTTGGAATCCGTAATGGCTTGGCAGATTCGAATCGTCGTAGGTCAGTTTGTAGGTCTCCGCCTCGCAGTAGAGAGGTCGGTTCGTCCCAAACTCATAGAAACGCGACCACCGCCCATTTGGCAGCCTGGCTTTCTCGAGCCAATCGAGGGCACGGGGAATGGTGGATCGATATTTTTCCTCGCCGGTTGCCAGCCAGATTTCGAAGAGGGTGAAACAGGCTCCGAGCGACTCGACCGAACTCACCGCAGGCGGCTCGAACTTGCGTGCCCACATCGGGACCATTTCCTTGTTGTATTGCTGCGCCCAGGCCGGTTGCTCGCCCTCGAACTGGGCGAGAAGAAGGAAATCGCCGCATCGTTTCGCTGAATCGAGGTATCGGGCCTCGCCTGTGAGTTGGTGGGCGCGCAGGAGCAGTTCGACGATCACCTGGAGATTGCCATCGTTGAGCGTGTGGTAGTCGGTGTATTTCTCTCGGGGGAATTCCCGCGACCAGGTGGAGGGAATCACTGCTTTCTTTACGATGCCATCCGGCGGAGCCGCCGTGCTGAAGTCCTGGGGCCAGGATCCGATCGTTGTCTGGGCCGCGAGGAGATGGTCGAGGGCATATTTCAATCCCTCCTGCAGGGCGACATCCTCCCGACCGGCCGGGTCATGGGCCAGTTCGAGAAGAAAAAGCATGGCCGACTGCGATTTGTTGTCGTCGAGGGTCGAGGAATTGTGTTGTTTGCCCTGCTCCGTCACCCCCGCCAGGACTTCCTGACGAAGCCACCATTTTTCGGGATCGCCTCCCTCGAAATCGAAATCATCCGGCCATCCGCCCGACTCGAGCTGGCAATCGAGGAGCGCTTTGGCGGCACCCCGCGCCCCATTGAGATAGGCCTCATCCCCCGTAGCCTGCCAGGCCTTCAGCATCGCCAGACCCACCGTGGTGGTGCCCTGCGGCTGGATCGATAGAATCGTGCGGCTCGATTTGCTTTCGACGAAGGCGAGGCTCAGGTCCGTCTTCCACTCCCGGGCATATCCCCCGTGCGAGGCGAGTTTGGCGACATAGTAGTCGTTGGCCTTGCGCATCGCGGATTTCACGATGGCGGGGTCGGGAAGGTCCTCCGCAAGCGCGAGGGAAACGACGGGAAATACGCAGGCGAGGAGAAGTGAAGGCTTCATGGAGACTAACGGGATTCGAGCATCCGCAATCAGCATCCTCCGGAAAAATCCGGGTTGGCGGAATACCATCGGGCACGGCGGCGGATGCGACGTGTCCGGAGAAAAAGACAGGGCGAGTGAAACACCATCGTGGTGACCGTAGGATGCGGGCGCGGCGGTGGCAAGGGCAATCGGCTCTCTCGCGCGAACGCGGAGACGCACCGTCTCCGGCTCACCCCAGCCGCGTCCGGTAGTCTTCGTATCCGAACTGCCGCACCCGACCGATCTCTCCGTCCTCGCCGAGAATTGCGATGGAGGGCAGCGGCACACCATTGAAGGTGGTCGTCTTCACCATCGTGTAGTGCGACATGTCGTGGAAGAGGATCCGGTCGCCGATGCGGAGCGGGGCGTCGAAGCTGTAATCGCCGATGACGTCACCCGCGAGACAGGTGGGGCCGCCGAGGCGGTAGAGATATGGTTTTTCCCCGGGTTCTCCCGCGCCTTCGACGACGGGCCGATAGGGCATCTCGAGGACATCGGGCATGTGGGTGGTCGCCGAGAGATCGAGCACGGCGATAGGCATTCCATTTTCGACCAGGTCGATCACGGTTCCTAACAAAACGCCCGTTCCCACTGCGATCGCCTCACCGGGTTCCAGGTAGATTTGGAGGTGAGGGTAGCGTTCGCGTGTCTCGCGGATCAGAGAGAGGAGAAGGTCGACATCGTATCCCGGCGAGGTGATGAGATGGCCACCGCCGAAATTGAGCCATTTCATCTGCCGGAGCCAGGGATCGAATTTCGCGAAGACGGCCCGCAGCGTTCCCGCGAGGGCCGAGGCACCCTT
>CALDKL010000334.1 GCA_937898895.1 uncultured Verrucomicrobiae bacterium
GCGCTTGGGAAAGCACCCCTCCCTGGAACTGCGAAGTTCGCGGATGGGAACGCGCCCGGGGTTCCTACTGGGAACGAGGCTTTCCCAAGCCTCGGGCGGTGTTTGGGTGGCCGGAAGAGTGGGGGGCGCTTGGGAAAGCACCCCTCCCTGGAACTGCGAAGTTCGCGGATGGGAACGCGCTCGGGTTTCCCACTGGGAACGAGGCTTTCCCAAGCCTCGGGCGGAGCATGGGTGGCCGGAAGAGTGGGGGGCGCTTGGGAAAGCACCCCTCCCTGAGAGTGCGAAGTTCGCGTAGAGGGAGGCTTTTCGCTCGACCGGGACTCCGGGATCTCCCTGTTCACGACGTTTCCTGCGTAAGGCCCCCGAAACCCGGTGCTGGCCAATAAAAGCGTTTGTCATTGTGCGAGGACCGTGTTTCTTAACCGCTCGCTTCGGCCCGCTGCTCACGTGGCGGAATTGGTAGACGCGCTAGATTCAGGATCTAGTGGGGAGACCCGTGGAGGTTCGAGTCCTCTCGTGAGCACTTTTTGTATGTCCGGTGATGGCCGCGCCCGCCCAGGATCAGAATCCGGTTTTTGTGCATCGCGCATTCTCCTCGATCGCGCGGCGATACGTCCTGACCAATCACGTTCTCAGTCTGGGCATCGATGTGCTCTGGCGTCGCCGCGTCGCTCGCATCGTGCGCGACGCCGGGGCCCGGCTCGTCCTCGACGTGGCCACGGGCAGTGGCGATCTCGCCCGTACCGTGCGCGACCGCGTGCCCGGCGCCCAGGTCATCGGGGCCGATTTCTGCGCCCCCATGCTGGAGGAGGCGAGGAAGCGCGGCCTCAGGGATCTCGTGGTCTGCGATGGACTCCACCTGCCCTTTCGCGAGGCGACCTTCGATGCGCTCACGATTGGCTACGGACTGAGAAACATGGCGGACTGGGCGAGGGCGATCCGGGAATTCGCCCGAGTCCTGAAGCCCTCGGGGCAGCTCGTCGTACTCGATTTCTCCCTTCCGGAATCGCCTTTCCTGCGACGGCCCTATCGATTCTACCTCCACCAGGTGCTTCCCCGGATTGCGGGCCGAATCACCGGCAACCGGGAGGCATATGCCTACCTCGGTGAGTCGATCGAACGCTTTCCCTCCGGTCCGGCCATGCTGGATCTGCTCGGGAACAACGGGTTCACCCAGGCACGGTGGGAACCCCAGTGCGGCGGGATCAGCAGTGTCTACCGTGCGATTCGGGCCGGATCCGAAACACGGGAATAGCCAACCAGGGAAGCTGCCAAGGACACGAGATCGGAAGGATGAGTGGCCCTGCTGGCCTCGCGCAACGCGTGAAATTTCCATCCGCGACAAGCCGCCCGTGGTCTTTTCCCGGCCTCCCAGGGTTTCGTGGTTCGCCCTCTTCCCGCTCAGTTCAATTGGCCAGAATCACCACAATCAGTGAATCGAAAATCTGCGTTCTTCGCCCTTGTGAAAAAATGAAGAGAAGTTTTGGCGCGGCGTCACGAACTGGGGGACGAAGACAAGGGATTTTGAAATCGAAGTTAAAAATCGTGAAATTTGGATTTACAAGCGACCACGATGCTGTCATCCCATTGGGTTTAGCCCATTCTGGATGACGGCGTCGGAACGAGATTTCTCCTTCCTCCGCCCTCATTTGTATACCGACATGAAAGCCATCGCCCCCTCTCTCCGAAGGAACCTGATGTTGCAGGCCCTCGTCCTGGTGCATCTGACTCCCGGACTCATGCTCTATCCGGTGCAGATCCAGGCCAATCCCCAGGGCCCGAACGTGGTTGCCGGCAATGTGAATTTCCAGGGCCTCAATTCGGCGCGGCTGAACATCAACAACCTCTCGAATCGTGCGATCATCAATTGGCAGACTTTCTCGATCGATCGCGGAGAAGTGACCAGCATTCATCAGGGGGCGAATGCCTTTACCCTGAACCGGGTCGTCTCGGGCAATCCGAGTGCGATCTACGGTCGCCTCGAAGCCGCTCGGGGAGGCGTGGCGGTAGTCAACCCGAATGGAATCGTCGTGCACAAGGGTGGGGTGATCGACGTGGCGGGTTTGATGACCCTTTCGACACTCGATGTCTCCAACAAGGATTTTCTCAACGGCGGGACGGATCGTTTCAAGGGTAGCTCGGCCGCGAAGGTGGAGAACTACGGAGCGATCACCAGTCAGGATGGCGACGTCGTCCTCCTCGGCAATTTCCTCCAGAATGCCGGAACGGTGAACGCACCTCGCGGTGTCGTCGCCTTCGGGGCCGGTGGAGATATCGTCGTCGACCAGGTCGGTGAATCGCGCATTTCGGTGCAGGCGGGAGGCAGCAGCGGAGAAGTCGGCATCGACAACACCGGGGCGATCAATGCGGCGGCGGCGGAATTGAAGGCGCATGGAAACGTCTATGCTCTCGCGATCAAGAATGACGGTCTCGTTCGGGCAAGCGGATACAATTTCCGCGGGGGGCGTCTCACGCTCAGTGCCGGTTCCCAGGGACGCATCGTGAACACGGGCAATCTGACGGCCCGCAATGCCGATGGATCGGGTGGACAAATCCAGGTCTCCGGGGGTCGCGTACAAATCGCCTCCGGCACGGTGGATGCTGCAGGAGATCCCGGCCAGGTGGGGGGCAGTGTGAGCCTTGCGGGCAGCGATGTCTCGGTGGATTCGGGTGCCTCGGTTCGGGTCGGAGGCAGCACCGGAGGCAGCGTGCGGATTTCGGGAGCGGAAACCACCACCGTCGGCGGCTCCGTCGACGCCGTCGGCACCAGCGGAGCCGGTGGCAACGTGGTCGTGGAAGGCCGTGAAGTGGCGATGGCGGCGACCTCGTCGATTGATGCCTCCGGAGCCACGGGGGGAGGCAGCGTGCAGGCGGGCGGAGGATTTCAGGGCCGGGACGCCACGATCCGCAATGCGGAATCCCTGCGAATTGCCGATGGCGCGACGCTCACGGCGGATGCCACCGCCAGCGGAAAAGGCGGGGTCGTCATCCTCTGGGCCGATCAGGATACCCTCTTTGAAGGTGACGTGCGTGCCCGAGGGGTCTCGGCGGGTGGCTTTGTGGAGGTTTCCGGTAAAGACAGCCTCGCTTTTATCGGGGATGTGGATGTGACGGCGACCCAGGGGCGGGCGGGGACTCTCCTGCTCGATCCCACGGATGTCACTGTCAGCGCGGCGGCAGCCTCTCCGACCAACATCAACAACGTCAGCCTTTCCACTCTGCTCGATCAGGGAACAAACGTGATCATCACCTCGAACTTCGGATCCGCCGGACCTGCGGGCAACATCACCGTAAATGACCGAGTGGAATGGTATCAGGAAAATGGCGGCACCACCCCGGGCACTCTCACGCTTCTTGCGGTCGGGAATGTCAATTTCAACCGTTCCGTGCGCAGTGCCGGAACCGGAGGGATCAACGTAGTGGCGGGTTGGGATGGAACGACAGGCCTGGTCAGCCCGCTGAGCGGATCGGCCGAAACCGACGGTGTGGGATTCAACATGGCGGCAGTGCTCGCCACGATGAACGATGGAAACGTCGGCAACGACGCGGCCGGTCTCAACTCGGGTTCGATCTTTGTGAATGCCGCCCTCGGGGCGCAGTTTGTCGAAGTCGGAAGCCGTTTTGGAGCGACGAACCTTGCCGCCCATGACCTGTTCCTGACGGCCTCGACCTCGGGAGGGGATCGGTGGGCACAGGTCGGGTTCCGTGATTCCGGGTACGAGTACAATATCGGCCGCTCCTATTCCGGAACCCGGAACGAGTGGTGGGGTACCAACAGCGATGCCGTTGGCGGGAATCTGCTCGACTCGTCGAACAATCCGATTCCGTTTTCGTTTGGAAACGTCCGGAACAAGAACTATGTCGCCGACCTCGGAGGCACGGAGTTGGTCTTTGGTGCCTTTAAGGGATCCGGCTACGGAGCCACCGGAGCGATTGAAATTGGTCTCAGCGGGCGCCTCGACATGAGGGGGGCCGACAATCAGGTTCGCAACTTTGTTCAGATCGGCCACGGGGGACCCACCGAGGGAGAAGCGATCCGGTCCACGGCTTCCACCACCCGTACCACCCGCGATGGGTTTGTGGTCGATCCGGGGGACAATGACCGTACGTTTTTCGGGGCAACCTGGCACACCAATGATCGCGGATACTCCGCGCGGACCAATGCCCCGATCACGGTAACGGCTGCGGAGGATATTTATCTCTCGGCAACGCGAGGGCTTGAACCCGGATTCGAAAACATCGCTCTCGCCGAGACCGGTGGCACCGCATCCTATGCCGCGATTGGCCACGGAGGGTATCGCCAGCCGCTCAGCGCTCACGGCGACATCACCGTCACCGCCCACGGCACCGTCGCGGCGGGCGCGGGCCTGGGGACGGCAGGGAGTGGCATTCAGATGTACGGCGGGAGTTCTTCGGGGGCCTATGCCCAGATCGGCCACCATACCAGCGGCAACTTCAACCGTCGTTCATTCTGGGATCAGCAGAAGTCCGGAAACGTGAGCGTCACCGCCACGACCGGAGCGATCCGGGTGCTGGGCTTCAACCAGCTTCCCCGCGCGGGATCTGCCACGGATCGGAACACCGGGGCAATGCTCGATGTGAACACACCGCTCCCGATCAATTCGTCGATGGATCCCGCCACTCTCTATGGCCATGTGCAGATCGGGCATGGCGGGTCGGTGGAAAACGAACCCGCGACCGGTGGGTCCTACACCGCGCCAGGCACGGTCAGCTTCCTCTACGATGCCTTCAACGTTGCGACCCCGAACTCCGGTGCAGCGGTGACCAACCGACGCCCCGAGCAGTCGATGTCCGGGAACATTTCCGTCTTTGCCGGTGGCAAGATCCGGGTCCGCGACAACATGGGCTTTGACAACAACGGGAACTGGGTTCCCGATCCGGGCCCGGGGTCCGACCCGTATCTCTTCACTGGTTCGGCCACCCTGACCCGCGATATCGGGATCGAGGTGCGGGCGGGCAATTCCTATCGCTCACACGGCATGATCGGCCACGGAGGCCACAGTCAGTATGCGCTCGAAACGGCCAGTACGGGCCAAGTCGGGGACATCACCGTCACCGCGGACCAGGGGGGCATTCTCTTCATCGGGGGCGAGGAAAAGCGGGCCGACCGACCCTGGGGTTTTGGTTACAATTTTGTCCAGATCGGACATGGAGGGCTCAACGTCCAAAGTCCCACGCAGGGAGCGATCACGGTGAGTGCCGGGCAGGGGGCGGGAGCCACCGACGGAGATA
>CALDKL010000335.1 GCA_937898895.1 uncultured Verrucomicrobiae bacterium
TCCCAAGCGCCCCCCACCCTTCCAGCCGCCCATCCCCCGCCCGAGGCCCGCGAAAGCCACCGTCCCTCTTCGCATGACAGGGTTGCGCGGCCCACCGGACCCTCTTCAGGGCGTCACCTTCACGAGTGCCTCGCTCCAGTGCGGCAGGAGGATCCCGTCCTCACGGACCACATCCGCCGTGATCACCTGGACCCCCGCAGGCGCCCCCGCCGTAACGCTCACGGTGAAGACCGCCTCCCCCTGCGACCGTGGGGCAAGGATCAGGGTCGCTTCAGTTGGTGCAATCGCGAACGACTCATGCGGTCGCACGGTGAAGCGACGCTCCGCCGTCGAATGATTCCAGATCCGCATGGCGAGCGTCACCGTCTCCCCCGGCTTCGCCTCCTGACCATAGGGGAAGAACCAGGCCCATTGCTCGTCGATGGCGTAGTTCACGTCATCCCACGGCGTAAGCTCGCCGATCCTCCCAATCCTCTCCCGGTATCGCTCGAGGAGGAAATCCGTCTCTTTCTCATTGAAACGGAAGCGGTGGGGAATGTGCTGATTCACCAGCCAGGTTGTTTTCGGGAGCGCGGAGACGATCTCGAAACAACGCAGGTATCCGCTGTCCTCGCGCATCAGATTCCGGTTCATCAGGCAGTAGTCGTCAATCCCGGTCGGCGAGAAGGAATCGCCAATAAAAAAGACGGGCGTCTCCCCTTTTTTTTCAACGAGCAAGGCACCGTGATTGAGCATTTGCCCCGGAAAGGAGCGGAAGGTCAGAGTGAACTCCTCCCACTTCATCGTTTCGCCGTCTTTCCTTTCGACAACCGTATCGACCCCATTGGGACTGAGGCCGGGCAGATACCAGGCACCGGGATGCGCGAGCACCGGGGCGACCTCGGAGAGCCCGTAGACGGGGCACCGGAAGCGTTTCGCGGCCTCGGCGACACTGGCGGTGTGGTCGTTGTGCACATGGGTGGCGAAGATCCCGTCGATGCCTTTCACCAATCCCTCCCCGAGGAAAGCCTCGAGACTCTTGATGGCCCCCGGCCCACCCACGTCGAGGACAAACCCACGCCCCGAGGCCGAGACGAGCAGTTTGGTCGTGCCGATATGCTGGCACCATTCGGGCAGATCGATGTGCTCGGCGAGCGGCATGGCCCTGACCCCGTGGTCGGCCCCGAGGACACGCTCGGCGCACCGCGACATCCGTTCCTCACCGAAATACCAATGAAGCGCGTTGGTCTCGAGGTAGTTCCGGTAGATGGCGCGGGCTTTTCGGGCCGCCGCAGCGAGGTCGCCCGCCGGGTCGACGATGAGATCTCCGCGCGATGGCACCACCAGCGTCGGTTGCTCCGCCGCAAGCCGCTCGAGACTCGCGAGCCATTGTGCAAGGCGGCCGAGATAGCCGTGGTATCCGCCGATCTTTGCCTCGGGGATCTCTTCCTGGAAAGAATAGAGATCGGGCACCCGTCCACCGGACAGGACGAGGTCGCCGACAAAAGCCACCTTCACACCGTCGAAGGTGGCCAGGTAGACTCCGCCATCCCTTGTGTAGCCCGGTGTCGCAAGGAAACGAAACTCGATGCCCCGCCACGAGAGACTTTCCCCATCGGAGAGGTAACGACCCGCCGGAAAATCACGCACCGGACGCCTCGTCACTTGCTGGGTGTAGTCGTCGAATCGCTTTGACCACCACTGCTCCCAGAATTCGCGGGTGCCTTCGAGAAAGACCTTCGAGGTGGCTGGGGCGAAGATCAAAGTCCCCGTTTTCGCCGAGGTTCGGGCGGCCTCGACAATCTCGCGACGTGCATGAGTGAGCAGCATCTGCTCGACCCCATCGACGCCGCCGGGCACTCGATTCACCGCCAGGGCGGCTCCCTCGCGGAGTACGGCAATGCCATTGACGGCCCCTTTTTCAAACCGAAGCGAGGCAGGCAACTCTGCCGAGAAGAGGCTTCGGCCTGTCGCAGCGAGCATCAGAAAGGAAATCAGCGCCGTTCGTGTGGTCATGTCAGGGGGGATCGGATTGGAAAGTCAGATTCACGGATTCGCCGGGCGCGAGGTCGCTCACGAGCGGAAAGGCTCCGGGACGATTCCGCACGAGGAGGAGACGTTTTCCCGAGAGCGGTGCGTGGCTCACGGTGAGACGGCGAATCCCCGCCGGCAGAACCAGGGTCGCCTCGAGAAATCCCGGGCGCACCGTCTCGATGCTGGCAGGATCGGCGACGAGCACCGCCGGGACGGGAAAACGGAGCAGCAGGCCGAGATCGACGTCCGCCCCATCCGCAGCCAGGGAAAACGTGTTGATTAGCAACGCATGGGCCTCGGAAAGAAATGCCTTTCCTTCCGATTCGGAGCGGCCACGCAGCCATTCGAAATCGGTGCCCGCCGGGTCGGCACCCAGATCCCGCGCGGAGGCCAGATCTGCGGCATGAACGGAGAAGATCAACTCCATCCGCGCATCGTCACGCGGACGCACCTCCACGTAGTGATACAGAGAATCGTGAGCCCCGACGGGACCGGCTCCCGCGAGGATTATCGGCAGGAAAGAAATCCACCGCAAGCCGCACCCGCCATGCATGCCCACGAGAATAGCCCGCGACGGAGGAAAAGGGCAATCCCGCAATCAGGCGCTCACCTGGGGCGGGCCCACTCAGCGCCGCGCCTCGAGAAGGCGGAAGACATAGTAAAGAAGCTGGCCAATCGAAGCGAGTGCCGCCACCGTATAGGTCATCGCCGCCCAGAAGAGCGCGTTCTTCGCCTGCGAATGCTCGACTTCGGCGAGGGTTCGCGAAGAATCGAGCCACGCCAGAGCGCGGCGACTGGCGTCGAACTCCACCGGCAGGGTGACGATCGAAAAGAGAGTCGTCATCGCAAAGAGCGCAACGCCAACAAACAGCACCGTAACGTTGCCCGACCCCGAGGATGCCAGGATCAGACCGAAAATAAGGACATACTGCACCCAGTTGCTCGCAAAGCTGACGACCGGGACGAGGGCGGATCGCATTTTCAGCGGAGCGTATGCCCTCGCATGTTGCACGGCATGGCCACACTCATGGGCGGCCACCGCAGCGGCGGCGACGCTGTTGGCGTGGTAGACGGGCTCGCTCAGATTCACCGTCTTGTTGAGCGGATTGTAGTGGTCTGTAAGCTGCCCTGCCGTGGAGATGATTTGGACATCGTAGATCCCGTTGTCCCGCAGCATTTTTTCCGCGACCTGGGCACCCGTCATCCGAATGGGCATTTGCGAATACTCGCGGAAGCGACGCTGCAGCATCGCCCCCACAAGCCAGCTCACAGCCATCGCCCCGACGGTCAAAATCAGGTAGACCGGATCGAAGGCGGGAACGGAATGGTTGAGGTGCTGGGCCAGAACAATCATGGGATAATGCAAAACAGAAACAATCTTTCGCACCGATACGACACCTGAAGCCCGGAAGCATTCAATTTTTGGCCAAAAATCGACGAATTGCCTTTGAACCCTTCCTCTCCGTGGATCCGCGATTGCTCAGCGAATCACCACCGGGCGCTCCGTCCAGCCGCGCCTCGCTCCCTCAAAATCGATCCAGCGCTGGGCCTCTTCGGCGGTGCGGAATCCGGCGTCAGTCACCACCACATTCAGCCCGGTGCCAGGCGCAGCGAACACCGAAGTCGGGATCCCGGCTCCATCGAGCATCCCGGCCAATTCATCCGCATGGCCAAGGCGTTGAAACGCCCCGAATTGGACCCGATACGGTGCGCTCGGTGACGCCGGGG
Source organism: uncultured Verrucomicrobiae bacterium (assembly GCA_937898895.1). GTDB lineage: Bacteria > Verrucomicrobiota > Verrucomicrobiia > Verrucomicrobiales > DEV007 > Arctic95D-9. The sequence goes on from CALDKL010000335.1 coordinate 3,742, forward strand.
GCAAGGGCATGGATGCCCCCGCTGCCGCGATGGGGAGCGAGTCCGCCGGATACCTCGTCGCGCCAGGAATCCCTGTCCCTCCGGGAACGGACGACCGACCCGACACCGCGTTCATGGGCATGGTCGGAGTCGGCGCGGGCGCGGGGTTCCTCATTGCATTCACCGGAAAGGGGTCCGGATAGGAGGCTGCCGGGATCGATGGTTTTCCTCCCGGCAACCCTCCCTTTTTGCCGAGAAAGGCAAATGGCGAAGAAGCGGAGGCGGGCGGGGCATATTGGGGGCCGGGAATGCCATACGAAACGGGCGCTCCGGTTGCAGGTTGGGTTCCCATCGGTGCCGCCATCACCGGTGCGGATTCCTTGCCGAACAATCCCGCAAGAGGTTTGAACTTCCGCTCGGTCGGTGTCGCGGTCGATGTCCCTCCCGGATCGGACGGTGCCCCCCCTGTCGCCATCACAAGAAAAGCACCCGTCACCGCCTGCTGCGCAGGAAGCCGGATCGCCTCGGCGGCAGATCCCGAAAGGACCAGCAGTCTCGTATCGCGGGGTTTGCGATCATTGATCCGGACATCGACCATCTTGCCCGATTGGAAATTCGCCACCCGCACCACCGTGCCAAACGGCAGATCGGCATGAGCCGCGGTCAACTGCCCCCGATCATAGGGTTCCCCGCTCGCCGTGGCCCGCCCCTGAAGGGAATCCGCATAAACGGCGAGAGTCCCGCTGCCGCTCTGCTGGGAGACCCCCACCCACGGCCAACTCATCAGCAACACGAGCAGAAAGAAGGGTGAGCGCATCGAGGGAAATGGTTAAGACATTTTGATTATAAATTTTTAATAAATTTTTTCAAGCGAAAATTGAGATGTCTCCGCCCGCCGGGGCCGCCTCTCGACGCCAAATCATCGACAATCGGACATGAGAATGCCGAATCCATGCCCGGCCGAGCGCGACGACGCGTTGTCGTCGTATCGAAAGCATC
>CALDKL010000336.1 GCA_937898895.1 uncultured Verrucomicrobiae bacterium
TCTGCTTTGGCACCACCAACGAACTCCCATTGACCCGCGATAAGCTCCTTCTTGCTTTCACGTTTTGTGACGTTGTCCGTGCTATCTGAGGACGTTGCATCGCTCTTCCCAGATTGGGATACAAGCCCAATCTCGTTCTCAATTGCAAGCGCCCCTTTCAGGTCAGCAGCCTTAGTGTATTCGATCTTCAGTCGTTGTAGTTCTTCGAGATAGGTTTTCGTCAACGGAGCTGTTGCTCGGTCTACCGCAGCTCGGTAGGACTCTTTGAGCCTTTGAGCCTTTTCGGGCAGTGGGCCGTCTTCGGATTGGGCAGAAAATATCAATCCGAGAGTGAACAGAATGTGGGTGGCGATTTTAGTCATGAAGGTTGTGTTGATTCTTTGGCGAACAGTGTTTATTCGTATCCCCTCCCCAAGTGATATCAACCGAGGAAGGCATCTTCCAGATTGACGGAAATTCCCCGTCCTGACAAGGAATTTCCGCAAAAACGTGCGTATATCACCCCCGGCGCCTCTGCGGTTTTCGGGGCGGCATTCCCTTCCTGATATCACGTCCCGGATCCACTCCGAAAGTTGCCCTGGGGCGTCGTTTGACGGCGTCCGGGGTTGGCGGCGGAGGTGGCACTGAAGAAAAAAGTGTTCAGAAGAACATTTTCGCTTGACCTCCGGAACCAAGGGTGTTGTTTTGGACAGCATGAACAGGACCGAAACCGGGAAAAAGGTGCGTTGGTGTTGGCGAAAGGACCTCGCGGAGTATCGCGGATTGACCGAGCGGGAGCGCGGCGGATTCCTCCTCGTTCTGGAATGGTTTGAAAATTACCGATTACGGCATGAGTTCGAGGCCGGACGCGAGGCGGCGCGGTCCTTCTGGCGGAACGAGGTTTGCGCCCGCGCTGCCCATACCCGTTCTGCTGCGACTTGCTGCGGAACGCCCCCGCTGCGTTCCGCTTGGTTTGCCCTTGGGCGGTATGTTCTCATACAGCCCTGCGGGAAAACCTGCGCGCGCCTTGCGGGGACGCCCCTCGCGGCGTCTCGCGACGAAAGGGTATGGGCAGCGCAGGCGGACGGAAGGGAGACACCGCGAACCGTGGCAACTGGAGCAGTGGGAAGACGCGATCAAGTGGTATTTGCATTGGCTGGCAGCCTGCCTCGCCGAAAATGGCGATCACCGGAGCCTGCCGGAGCGGGTCCGGGCGGCGGTGAACTCGGCCAGGGCGCGGCGCGGATTGGCGAGGCGGACGAAACAATGCTACGGAGCCTGGGTCGCCCGTTACGCCGCATTTGTCGGCGTCGAGCGCGAGATAATGCGGGCCGAAACGGCGACCCGCTTTCTGACGGCGGTAGTGGCGGAGGAGGATTGCGCCTACGCGACCCAGAAGCAGGCGCTCAACGCCCTGGCTTTCTTTTTCCGGCACGTCTGCGGCATCGAGGATCCGGTATTCGGGGTGAAACTTCGGAAAACGGGGACGCGCATGCCAGTGGTGCTCTCGCAGAGGGAAACCCGGCGGCTTTTCGAATCCCTTGGAGATCGGACTCGCGAAGTCGAGGGTGCGGCAGAAGGTGGGGCAGTCGATGCGCCGGCAATCGACGACACGTTCAACGGGGGCATCGAAGGAAATCCGGGTCCGGGGAATGGTCAGGCGCGGGAATCGCTCGACTCGGGGGTAAATCAGGTCGCTCCGGGAGCGAGGAAGATGGAATCCCGCTACGGGTTGGTGGCGCAGCTCCAGTATGGCGCGGGGCTGAGGCTCTCGGAAGTGGTGAGCCTGCGGGTGAAGGACGTCGATCCGGAACGAGGCACCGTGACGGTGCGGCAGGGCAAGGGAGACAAGGACCGCATCACCGTGCTCCCGCGAGGTCTGCGTTGCGCACTTGCGGAGCAAATCGAACGGGCGCGTTTGCTGTGGCGGCAGGATCGCGAGGCCGGGGTGCCGGGAGTCTACCTCCCCGGCGCATTGGCGCGAAAGTTCCGGGCGGCGGCGGAGAGTTTCGAATGGTTTTGGATCTTTCCGGCGAATCAGCTTTCGACGGACCCGGAGAGCGGGATCCGACGACGGCATCACCTGCATGGGAAGGTTTACAATGAAGCGATCAAACGAGCGGCGAAGGCGGCGGGGATCGAAAAGCGGGTGACGAGCCATGCGCTCCGTCATTCCTTCGCCACCCATCTGCTGGAAAGCGGCACCGACCTGCGAACAATCCAGGAGATACTCGGGCATGAAGACATCACTACGACGGAGATCTATCTCCATGTCGCGGTGGGGCCGAATGGGATCGGGGTGAATGGACTCGGCGTGGTGAGTCCGCTGGATCTCTTTCCCGAAAGCCCCGAAGAGAACCCCTGGAGGGAGAGAGGCGGGCGAAACCGCGCTCCCGCCTGGGCCGCCTGAGCGGTCATTGGGCCGCAGCCAGTCGGAGAGACCTCCCGAAAAATGACGTCTTTTCCTGGCAAAGGATTTTTCGCGGGAGAATCGGAATCGGTAATCGGGGGCAGAAGCCTCAGAAGATTTCAAGCGCGAAAGGCGAACTTGTTTCGACTTTTGAACGGCGGCGACGGCACAGCCCTGTAGGTGTCCGACGAAGAGGCAGCCATCTCGACGCCCGCTTCGATCCGATGCGCTGGAGAACGCTCCCTTTGTTCGGATGAGTCCCTGACCGACCCACCAAACCCTCTTTGCTCGATGATCGAAGAGGGTCGAGCCGTCAATGCCGGAAATTTTCAAAAAGTCACATCCCTGGGTCCGTGAATGTCCCACCCCTATGCGAGACTATCGGGCGGGTCGCCACACCGACCAACCGCCCCTGCCCGCGATTTCCTTTCCGCCGATGACCGATCCCCTTTCCTGTGAACTCCCAATTTCTCCATTGAGAAACGAGCCGATTGCTCCGAAGAGAACAAGGCCCGGATCCGACCTAACCCCATGAAAATCCTCTTTGGCAAACACCTCGATGGCAGTCCCGCCCCTTCTCCGTGGGAAGGAATCGGACGCCTGGTCTGTGGTCCTTCCGGTTTTCTCGGTGTGCTCGAGCAGTCCTTCGGGGTTCATCCGCAGGAGAGTGTTTCTGATCTCGCGCGGCTGATCTCCTGCCGCGAAGCGGCGAGCGCCTGGATGAAGCAGTGCGACACAGCCTTTTTCCGCAGATCCTTCGAGGCGGAAAGCCTCTCGACCAGCCGAACCCTGCTGCGATGGCGGGATGAACTCCGCCTGGCCGGATGGTCCCTCGCCGCCGAAACGGAAACGGAGATCCCCCCGCGGCTGCGCGATCTCGCGGGGATCGAGAGCATCGCACCACATGATGCAGCCTTTCGTTTCGGGGTCGCGGAGAGAATTGAACGAATCCTCGCCGCCCTGAATCAGGGGCAGTGTTCCCGCATCGAATCGATCACCACGATCGATGCCCCGGAGTCCTTCCCGAGCTTGTGGAGGCGCTTGCTCACGCAACTCGGAGCCGTCCACGATCCGCTCCTGCCGGATTGCGCCCTCGCTCCGAAGGGAACCGCGCTGCATGCCCTGCAGACCCGACTGCTCGAAAAGGAGGGCGAGGCACCCCACGTGAAGATCCCCGGTGACGATTCGGTCGTGCTCTTGCGCGATTTTTCCGAAGTCGGATTGAGCCGCGCCGCCGCGCAGTTCCTTGGCGAATGGCCCGATCCTTCGCAAGGAGTCCTCATCGCCTCGGCGGAATCCCTTGCACGCCTCAATGAGGCCCTCGCCCGCCTCGATCTGCCGCAGTTCCCAGCCCGGGAGAGCACGACGGCGAGTCCGCTCTCCCAACTGCTCCCGCTCGCCCTGCGGCTTCACTGGCTGCCCTTCGATCCCCAGGCCTGGCTGGAATTTCTCCTCCACCCCGTCTGTCCGATTCCCGGTTTGCTCCGCTTTCGCCTCGCCGACGCCATCAACGAGCGGCCGGGACGGGAAAATGCGCTCTGGCGCTCGGCGATCACCCGGGCACGAGAGCGGGCCAGCTCGGACCCCGCCCGCGCCGCCCGCCTCGAAACGGCCATCGCGGACTGGGTGCAAGTGCCGGGACATCGTCGGGAGGATGGCCTGCCCGGGCAAATGATCGCCGCGACCTGTCGGAAACTCTCCGAGTGGATGCAATCCGTCTTTACCGCCCGCAAAATCTCCGGCGAAGAGGGGGCGAGTGCGTGGGCATCGGGGGCCGGGGCGGCGCAGGCCTTCGGCGAGGCCTGTGCGAACCTGTCGGCTGTCTCTCCCCTGGAACTGGACCGCCTGCTCGCGATCTGGCTGCCGACGCTTGGCCAGGCGGTGCAGACTGCCGGTGACCTGGGCACTCCGGTGCCGTTGAGCTGCCCCGATCCGGTGCTCGAGCCGGTCTCCCGCATTCTCTGGTGGCAGCCGACCGGCAGCGGTCTCCGGCGAAACCCGTGGACTTCTCAGGAACGGGACTGGTTAGCAGCTCGCGGAGCCGGATTGCTCTCAGCCCAGGCGGAAGCGGAGGCCTCGGAGCGGGCCGCCCATCGCGCCCTCCTTTTTGCGAGGACTTCGGTCACCTTCTTTCTCCCTCCGGGCAACTCTGACGCCCCCGCCAGTCCCCTGCTCACCCGTCTCGGTGCCGAAATCGGAGCCAACCAGGTGGGCGATGCCTCCCGACTCGTCCGGACCGTGCCAATCGCGGTCCGACCGCTGCCCGAACCAAAACGCTGGTGGCGTCTTTCCAAACGAGGGCTTCTCCCTCCGCGCGAACGGGAATCCTT
>CALDKL010000337.1 GCA_937898895.1 uncultured Verrucomicrobiae bacterium
ATCCCCAATCCTGACATCAGCACCAACGATCCCCAGAGCAGAGGAGCCCCAAAATCCTCCTCGAGGGCGCGAAAGCTCGCCGCATAGGTGCGGGGACTCGGCTGGGGACGGTCGTCCTCGGGGATGAGTCGCAGCCAGATCCCGTAGTGGACGGCCTGAGCGAAGGCGAAGAGGAGGACGAGGCGCAATGCCCACGGCTCGGCCAGACCGGGAGCCAGCTGACCGAGATGATACGATGCCGCCATCCCCGCCGGGGCGAGACCGACCGAGTCCGCCGAAGGAGCCAGATTTCCGGCACCGATCAGGAAGGCAACGAAGAGAAAAGTGATCGGCACCCCGATACGCAGCCTCCCTCCCGCCGGTCTCCAGCTCCACCACAGGGCGAGGGCGATGAAGTTGTGCGCGTGGGCGAACACAAGCATGGCAAGATCCCCTGCCCTGACACTCATCCAGAAAAGGACGCATCCGAACGCGAGGATGGCGACTTTTCTCCAAACCGGACCGCAGGCGAGGACTCCTGCAACGACTGCCGCGACCAATCCACATTCCATCGGGTGCCAGCCGAGGCCCGCGCCTGCCAAAGGCACCCCTGCCAAAAGGCACAGCCCGATCCGTCGGTGCAACTGCGGGCGCAACACGAGATAGCGAAAGTCGGCGAGGAGATGCGGGATGCCCCAGACGATGGGAGCAAGGGCAAGCAGCCAGAAGGGAACGACCAGGGTGAGGACAAGAGCACTCGCGATGACAATAAGGCCACCCGCGAAGACGCGTGCCTCGCGGCGGCGGACAAAATAGCGTCCCACCCTCCCGACGATTCGCAGCATCCGCAATCGCACCCGGTCGAGGGGACGGGAAAGAGCCAGAGAGAATTGAGAAAAGAAAGTCACCACCTACACGATCCGGTTGACGAAATCGGCCCGATCATAACACAATGTGCGGTGATGAAGCAGTGTCTTTTCCGACTCGCAACCCTGTTCATGGCAGGCCTTCTCCTCGCCGATATGCCGCCGAGCGGTTGTTCCAAACGCGATCCGGGGCCTCCCATCCCTCCCCTGGAGGAGCCGCCGCCTCCGGCAACCGCGCCAAACCCTGCTCCGTCTGAGGCTCAGGGGAACTGAGTTCGCTCGATCCCCCACCCCCCTTTCACCCGGAGTCCGCATTGCGCATCCCCCTTCGCCGCGACTCGCCGCAGATGGAGGTGGGATCACCCGGCTGAACGCACCCTCATCGGTTCGTTGCGGTTGTCGGCTTTGCCTTCGCTTTTGCGTTTCCTCCCTTTCCTTTCGCCTTTGTCACAAGCGGCCAATCGGGGTGCTCCGTCCGCGATGCGACCATGAGGGTCTCGGCTTGTGTCACTTTGTCAGGATTTGTCTCGGCCAGGTCTTTTTTCTCCGCCGGATCCGTGGAAAGGTCGTAGAGTTCGATCTTTGCGCCGGGTCCGCTTTTCACCGCCTCCCATTCGCGCTCGAACCGGA
>CALDKL010000338.1 GCA_937898895.1 uncultured Verrucomicrobiae bacterium
CCTCGCGATAGAGTTGCTCCCACTCAGGGGAAGGGTCGTTTGCTGGCATGATGACGAGAACTGTGCTATGAACGGGCGAAATTTCCATGAGCAATCCCAAATCACTCACCGACGATCAAGTATCCCAGATCCGGCAATGGGCCGAAGCCGGCGACGGCGTTCCCGAAATCCAGAAGAAGTTGCGCGAGGAATGCGGCCTGCGGGTGACCTACCTGGAAACCCGTTTTCTCCTCGAAGATCTGAAAATCGAACTGAAACCGACTCCCGAACCGGAGGCTCCCAAGCCTGCGGAAGAGGATGAGGAAGGGAATGTGAAAGGGGGAGCGGAAGAGGATGCGGAGGGCGCATTCCTGGAGGAAGATGCGGCGGGTGCGGGCGGAGCCGTCACCGTCACCGTGGATGCCCTACTGCGGCCGGGTGCCCTGGTCAGTGGCAAGGCGGATTTCGGAGGAGGCCAGGTCGCTTCCTGGTGGCTCGACCGGATGGGACGACTCGGATTGGATGCTCCCGATCCAAACTTCCGTCCCACCGAGGAGCAGGCCATCGCGTTTCAGGACGAGCTGCGCAAGACTCTCCAAAAGGGGGGCTATTGAGAGCTGGAGGGGGGAGCCTCCCGGTCAGCACACGGGAAACCACCGTTCCTCACCCTTGAGGAAACGCGCGACTTCGTCGGCGGCTTCGAGACGTCCTCGCCGACGTTGTTCCTTCGTCGCTCCGCCGATGTGCGGGCAGAGGACTACGTTTTCCATGCGCAGAAGGGCTTCGCTGACGATGGGCTCTTCCTCAAAGACATCGAAGGCGGCACCGGCCAGGTGCCCCGACTGCAATGCGGCGACGACGGCGGCCTCATCCATCACTTTTCCCCGGGCGACATTGAGGAAAAACGCTCCACGCTTCATTTTTGCGAGGCGTTCGGTGTTGATGAGGTGGTGCGTGTCGGGCGTGAGCGGGACGAGCACCACGAGAAAGTCGGAGTCCCCGAGCAGCACGTCGAGCGGACGGTAGCCGGGGTGATCGTGCGGGGTGGATTTGGTGTGGATGACTTCCAGACCAAAGGCACGCGCACGGGCCTCGACGAGTTTCGCGATGCGACCGTATCCGATGATTCCGAGGGTCTTTCCCCCGAGGAGCGAGCCTTCCCAGCGCAGCGGTTCCATCCCGCGACGGACCCAGTCGCCGGTGCGGACAAAACGATCCCCTTCGGAGAGGCGCCGGGTCACGTTGAGGAGAAGTCCCAGGGTGAGGTCGGCGGTCGATTCGGCGAAGGCGGCCGGAGTGTTGCTGGCGGCGATGCCACGACGACGCAATTCGGCGAGATCGAGGTTGTCGATCCCCATGGCAGCGTTGGCAACGAACTTCAGCGACTTCGCCGCATCGAGCATTTCCGCGTCCACCCGCAGTTCGCCCTGGGAAAGGACCGCAGCGCAATCGCCGATGAGATCCAGCACCTGGGATCGCGGGGCGGCGCACACTCCGTTGTCGGGCATAAGAATCTCGGCAAGACCTTCGAGGGGAGAGAGATGCTCTCGGGGGATGGAGACGGTGACGAGGACGCGGGGGAGGGGCATTCGCGAATGAACACGCATCGGGCCAGGGACCAACCAATTTTTTCCCACCCGGCAACCGATCCAAGCCGAATTCCGGAGGCTGCGACAGAAGTGATTGCCGGGGGGGGGAGGGAGTGCGTTATCGCGTTGATCGAGTCGCCGGGCCGGGAGCCTTCACCGAAACGCCGGGATGGTCCTGGGCGAGGAAACGCCACGGGAGATCCTTTCCCGCAGAGATTCCAATGCGACGGTCGGCGAGGAGGGTGAATCGGCGTGGCTGCGACGGTTCGCGAAGGCAGAATTCCGGCACGGAGGCGAGAGACCGACCGTGAAAGCGGCCGTCGATCCCGAGAGCGGCGGTGAGTTTGCCCGGCCCGGAGCAGAGACGGAGCCGATCGGTCGTGCCCCGTCGATGGCTCATCGACTCGATCCCGGAGACGGCCTCGAGGGCGCGAAAGAGAACAAAGCCTGCTTCGCCGGTATGGTGGTCGCGACAAAGAACGTTTGCGAGCCAGTGGATTCCGTAATTGAGATAGACATAAGCCGTGCCGGGTTCATGGCGGAGGGCAAAGGTCCGCGCCGAGGGCCGCGTGAAGAGATGGCAGGCAGGATCGCCGATCTCGCAGTAGGCTTCGGTCTCGAGGAGGATTCCACTGCAATCTCCACAGACGAATTCCCTCCCGATCAAATCCCGGGCGCAGGAAAGGGGATCGCGGTAAAAAAACTCGGGAGTGAGGATCGTGGGTCCGGCCATCGGAGGAAAGAGGGTCGAGTGGACCACGATACCCTCTTGGCCCCGCCTGGCAAAGAGACTCCTTGCACCGAGGTCGGGGCGCGGGTCTATTGAGGGGAGGTAGTTTGGAAATGAGCGTTCACCGTCCTTTTGGCAGTCCCCATCCGCTCGGCGCGAGCCTCGATTGCGGCGGAGCGAATTTCTCGATCTATTCGCGATCCGCCACGGCGGTGGACCTTCTCTTTTTTGATGACGACGAGGACATCGAACCGGCACGGGTCATCCCGCTCGATCCGAGCCACCAGAGGAGCTACCATTACTGGCACACCTGGGTGCCCGGGGTGCAGGCCGGACAGCTCTATGCATGGAGGATCTCAGGTCCGTATGAGCCGGGGAGGGGACACCGTTTTGACCCTTCGAAGGCACTCCTCGATCCCTACGGGAAGGGGATCGTGATTCCGTCAGGATATGATCGGTCGGCCTGCTCGATCTATGGAGAAAAGACCGTGTCCATGAAAAGTGTCGTCGCCGACCTTTCCGCGTATGACTGGGAAGACGATGCTCCGCCACGGCGTCCCGCTTCGCGAACGATCATCTACGAGATGCATGTGCGTGGGATGACCAAACATCCGAGTTCCGGCGTAGCCGAATCGAAACGCGGAACCTACGCCGGGCTCATTGAAAAGATCCCCTACCTCAAAAGTCTCGACATCACTGCGGTGGAGCTGCTCCCTGTCTTCGCCTTCGATGTGCAGGATGCGCCGCCGGGCCGGGTGAATTACTGGGGCTATGCGCCCGTCTCGTTTTTCGCTCCCCATCCCGCCTACAGCTCGGAGGCGACTTCGCTCGGCCCCCTCGACGAGTTCCGCGACCTCGTCAAAGCGATGCACCGCGCCGGGATCGAGGTGATCCTCGACGTCGTTTTCAATCACACCGCCGAGGGTTCTGCGGCAGGTCCGACTCTCGGATTGCGCGGGATCGAGAACAATGCCTACTACCTGCTCGAGGGGGATCGTGCGAACTACGCCAACTACAGCGGAACCGGCAACACACTGCACGCAAATCATCCCGTGGTGCGCCGTCTCATCCTCGACAGCCTGCGCTTCTGGGTGAAGGAGATGCACGTCGATGGCTTTCGCTTCGACCTGGCCTCGATCCTTTCGCGGGACGCGAACGGGCACGTCCTGCCCAATCCACCGGTGCTCTGGGACATTGAAACCGATCCCTCGCTCGCCGAGGTGAAGCTGATCGCCGAGGCCTGGGATGCGGCCGGGTTGTATCAGGTCGGTAGTTTTGTGGGCGACAGTTGGAAGGAGTGGAATGGTCATTTCCGCGACGATGTGCGCGATTTTTTTCGGGGGGAGCGGGGCGCGGTGCGCCGCATCGCCGACCGCATTCTCGGCAGCCCGGAGATCTACGGACACACCCACCGCGAGGCAGAGCAAAGCGTGAATTTCGTAACCTGTCACGACGGGTTCACGCTCAACGATCTCGTCTCCTACAACAGAAAACACAACGAGGAGAACGGCGAGAACAACCGCGACGGCAGCGACGACAATCGCAGTTGGAACTGTGGGATCGAGGGGCCGACGGAGGATCCGGTGATCGAGGAACTGCGCCTTCGGCAGATGAAGAATTTTCTCTCCGTGACGATGTTGTCCCTCGGCATCCCCATGATCCTGATGGGCGACGAAATGCGACGCACACAAGGGGGGAACAACAACGCCTACTGCCAGGATGACGCGACCAGTTGGCTCGACTGGAGCCTGCGAGAACCTCACTCGGGGCTGCATCGCTTTGTGAAGGAACTCGCGGCGCGGCGGCAACTCCGCGACCTCGGGCGCGAGGGGCAGTGTCTCGGCGAACTCATCCGAGAGGCCGACATCGTGTGGCATGGGGTCCGCTGCGGCCAGCCGGATTGGAGCGATGATTCGCGGGCAATCGCCTTCACCGCGGAACTGCGTCAGCATCGGATGCGCGTGCATTATCTTCTGAACGCATGGGGAGGCGCACTCGAGTTCGAATTGCCTTGCGCTACGGGTGGGTCGTGGCATCGTTGGATCGATACCTCGCTCCCATCGCCGGAGGATATTGTCCCGTGGCGCGAAGCGTCCGTGCACGAGGGACGTAGCTATTGGCTCGAAAGTCATTCGGTGGCCGCGTTCTATGCCGTCATGGATGGATCGGAAGGGGGGCCTCCGCTCGGCTTGGTATCCGTCAATACCACACCTGTGTCCGCATGAACTGGCTTTTCGAACTTCACGAGACTCAACCGATCGCCCACGCCGTGGGGTTGCTCGCGGCGGTGTGCGTCGTGGGCATGGCTTTCGGTAGTTTGAAGTTTCGGGGGGTCGGTCTCGGAACGGCAGGAGTCCTGTTCGCAGGCATCCTCTTAGGACACTTCGGGGAGAAGGTCGATCATGCGACCCTCGATTTCGTGAAGGAGTTTGGACTCATCCTCTTCGTTTTTACGATCGGGCTTCAGCTTGGCCCCGGGTTTTTCGCGGCGCTCCGAAAGCAAGGGGTCCGGCTCAATCTGCTGGCATCGATGATCGTCCTCCTGGGGGCTTCGACGGCCGCGCTGGTCGGCTGGATCGCTGGATTTGATCCAGCAGCGGTGATCGGTTTGTTCTCGGGTGCTTCGACCAACACTCCGTCCCTCGGCGCGGGCACGCAGACTATGGGATCCTTCCCGGACCTGACGCCAGATCGTCTCGCCTTGCCCGCACTCGCCTATGCGGTGACCTATCCGACAGCCATCGTAGGCATCATCGGGACGCTCCTGTTGCTGAAGCGGGTCTTTCGAATCGATCCCCTCGAGGAGGCGAAGGAGTTTGTGGCGAACTCGGGGCCTGTCCAAAAACCACTCGAGCGCCGCACTCTGACGGTGACCAATCCGAATCTCGACGGCGTCATCCTGGGAGACATACCTGGCAGGATCGAGGCCGGGGTCACCTTTGCGAGATTGCGACGGGGGGATGAAACGGTAGTGGCTGCAGACCGTTCGGTGGTGAAACTCGGGGATCGCCTCGCGATGGTTGGCACAGAAGAGGGGCTCTCCGCGATGGAGCGTGTCGTCGGGCATTCCTGTCAGGAAGATCTCATCATGAGTGGGGAGGGAATCTCCTCCCGGCGTGTCGCCGTCACCGACCGTGGTGTCCTCGGGAAGACGATCAGTGAGGTGGGTCTGGATCAGCGGCACGGGGTCGCAGTGACTCGTGTCACCCGCGCGGGAATCGAGATGACCGCAGTGCCGGGATTGCGACTTCAGTTCGGCGACAAGCTCCATTTGGTGGGCGGAAACGAGGAACTCGGGAAAGCAACCAAAACGCTGGGGAACTCCCTCCGCGATCTGAACGACACACATTTTATCCCTTTCTTCATCGGAATTCTCTTGGGGATCGCCTTTGGCACGATGCCGATTGCCTTCCCCGGAATGCCTCATCCGGTGCGACTCGGTCTCGCGGGAGGGCCGCTCATTGTCGCGCTCATCCTTGGGCGAGTGGGCCACATTGGACGCCACGTTTGGCATATGCCCGAGACAACGAATCTCGCGTTTCGGGAGTTCGGGATCGCCCTATTTTTCGCCGCAGTCGGACTCGGAGCGGGAGTGAATTTCTTCGAGACGGTTTTTTCCGCGACGGGCCTGCAATGGCTCCTCGGCGGGATCGCCGTCACCGTGCTGCCTCTCCTTGTCGTGGGCTTCTTCGCGCGGAAGGTGTTGAAAATGAATTTCATGGACCTCGGTGGGCTCCTCGCCGGTAGCATGACCGATCCGCCTGCCTTGGCTTTTGCGACGAACATTGCCCGGTCCAATTCTCCGGCGGTTGCCTACGCGACGGTCTATCCGCTCACCACCCTTTTGCGCATCCTCTCTGCCCAGGTGTTGGTGATCGTGCTGTTCCAGTAAGGCGTTGGTGCGGAGCTTTCTGATCGACGATCACTGTCGATTTCAAGGGTCGCCGAGGGGAAGTGGGCGAGAACTTCCGTTGACGGAATCCCGCTTCGGGAACAACCTCCCGAACGCATGAATTGGATTTCCTCCCACCCATTTGAAGACCTCCGCTACGAGACCTCGGAAGACGGCTTGATTGCCAAGATCACGATCAACCGTCCCGAGGTGCGCAATGCGTTCCGCCCGCAGACGGTGAAGGAGATGCTCGTCGCCTTCGACCTCGCGCACGAAGATCCTCAGGTGGGGGTGGTCATCCTCACGGGCGAGGGCGATCTCGCCTTCTGTTCCGGAGGCGACCAGAAGGTGCGTGGCCATGCTGGCTACGTCGGCGACGACGGAGTGCCGCGGCTGAACATCCTCGACGTGCAGAAAAAGATCCGATCCCTTCCCAAACCGGTCATCGCCATGGTCGCAGGCTATGCCATCGGGGGCGGACACGTCCTCCACGTCGTCTGCGATCTGACCATCGCGGCGGACAATGCGCGCTTCGGGCAGACCGGTCCGAAGGTGGGCTCTTTCGATGGGGGGCTGGGTTCGAGTTACCTCGCCCGCATCGTGGGACAGAAGAAGGCGCGCGAGATCTGGTATCTCTGTCGCCAATACGACGCGCATCAGGCTTTGGAGATGGGATTGGTCAATGCCGTCGTCCCGCTCGCCCGGCTCGAGGAGGAAACGGTGCAATGGTGCCGCGAGATTCTCGAACATTCTCCGCTCGCCCTGCGCTGCCTGAAAACGGCTCTCAACGCGGATTGCGATGGTCAGATGGGGCTGCTCGATCTGGCCGGCAATGCGACTTTGCTTTACTATATGTCGGAGGAGGCGAAGGAGGGAAAGAACGCCTTCGTGGAAAAGCGGAAGCCGGATTTTTCGAAGTTTCCGCGAGTGCCGTGAAGGCGAAGGCGATTGGGTGTGGAAGAAGATGAAAGCATGGCTGCTCGCCGCTCGCCCGAAGACGCTCCCGGCTGCGGTGGTGCCGGTTTGGATCGGATCGATGCCGGCTTTGGTCGATGACGATCCGCTATCGGGTTCGTGGGCCTTGTTCTGGGCGACTCTGCTAAGCTGTCTCTGCATCCAGATCGCGACGAATCTCTTCAACGATGCGATCGATTATAGGAAGGGTGCGGATACGAGCCGACGGATGGGGCCTCGCCGCGTCACGGCCTCCGGCATGCTCCGTCCGGGCACGGTCCTGATCGGGGCGCTCGGATTTTGCCTGCTCGCCAGTCTCCTCGCGATCCCGCTGATCGCCACGCGAGGGTGGCCTATCCTGATGATCGGGGCGGTCTCGCTCTTTTTCGCCTTCGGTTATACCGGCGGACCCTTTCCGCTCGCATACCGGGGGATGGGGGAGTTGTTTGTGATTCTCTTCTTCGGGTGGGTGGCTGTGTCAGGATCGTATTTCGTGCAGGCAGGCGAATGGGGCGGGGGGGCGGTGCTGCGGCTCGGCCTGCAATGCGGCCTTTATTCGAGTGTCCTCATCGCCATCAACAATCTGCGCGACAGGGAGGAGGATGGCGGCTCGGGCAAACGCACCCTGGCGGTGCGATTCGGGGAAACCTTTGCGAGGGTCGAGATCCTGCTCTTCTGCCTGCTGCCCGTCGTTCTGTGGAATCTCTTTCCCTCGCAGTCGCTGGCGGGATTGGTGGTCGGGTTGCTCCCTGCGCCGATCGGAGGGATCATCGTCTGGTGTGTCTTCCGCTTTCGACCGGGACCGCTCTACAATCGCATTCTCGCCATCGCCGCGTTGCAATTGATCCTCTTCGCCGTGGCCGCGACTCTGCACGAACTCGTGCCATGAAGCCTATCCACTACTGGCGGTATACCCTGCGTTCTGCCGGCAACTTGAACGCGGTGAGTGCGCGGCGTGAGCACGAGGGGGCTCTGATCCGGGTGGGCCAAGGATACGGATGTCTTCATCCCTGGCCGGAACTGGGGGATCTGCCGATCGACGGTCAGTTGCGCTTGCTGCGAGACGGGGGGCGTTCACCGTTGATCGAGGGGGCTCTCGCCTGTGCGGCGCACGACGCTGCCTGCCGCGGCGAGGCACGCTCGATATTCTCGGGAGCGATTCCGGAGAGCCATTGGCTGGTGCGACCGGGCGAGGATCCGGAGAGGGTCGTGGCGGAAGGATTCACCCTGGCAAAAATCAAGGGATCCCCGGATCGGAAAGGGATGAGGGACACCATGGAGCGATGGACCCGGGCGGGATTGCGCATCCGGCTCGATTGCAACGAGACTCTTGCGCCCGGTGCCTTTCTGCCTTTTTGGGAAGGGCTTTCCGAGGAACTGAGGGCGTCTGTGGACCTCGTCGAAGACCCGGAGGAGTGGACGCGAGAAGGGTGGGAGGCCTTGCGTTGCGGCGGTGTCCGGATCGCCGTGGATCGCGATGGGGAGAATCGACTTCAGAGCGGCGATGTGGCGGTGGTGAAACCGGCCCGGCCAGGCAAGACCTTGTCGCCGCAAACTCGATGCTATGTCACTTCCTACATGGACCACGCCATCGGGCAGGTCTGGGCAGCGGCCTCCGCAGCCGCGATGGCGACAGAGCGTGACGGCGGTTCCTTGCTCCGTTGCGGACTGCTCACCCATCGATGTTTTGAGAAGGACGCCTTCTTTGAGCGACTCGAATGCGACGGCCCCCGATTGCTTCCTCCCGGAGGAACCGGTCTCGGCTTTGACGATCTGCTCGAATCCCTGCCATGGAAACCTCTGATCTGAGTTCGCCCGGCTACTGGGAGTCGGAGGAGGTCGATCTCCGCCTGAACCCACGCCGTCCCGTCGCGAGTGCGGGACTGCGGACATTCCTCGTCGAAGAACTCGGCTTGAGGGCCTGCGTCGTGCTTGCGACTTCGGGTTCGAGCGGAAAAGCGAAGTTTGTCGTGCTGCCCAGGAGGGCGATTCTGAGTTCGGCGCAGGCGGTGAATGCGCATTGCGGCCTCACGAATGCCGATGTCTGGCTCGGCGGACTCTCCACCTTTCATGTGGGCGGCATTGGCATTTTCGCCCGCGCTCATTGCAGCGGGGCGACGGTCGTGCCGATGGCCTGGGATGGGTGGAGTCGCGATGGGACCGCGTTTCTCGAGGCGGTTCGCGGACATCGGGCGACACTGACTTCACTGACTCCGGCGCACCTTTGGGATTTGGTTCGGGCCAGGCGACGCTCCCCCGAGACCCTGCGTGGCGTCTTTCTCGGCGGGGGAGCGATCGATCCGTTTCTCGTGGAGGAAGCCCGTGCCCTGGGCTGGCCGATTTGGCCGACGTATGGGATGTCCGAGGCGGCTTCGCAGATCGCAACGAGTCCGGATGGCGATGGCCGATGGCTGGATCTCTTGCCCATCTGGGAGACAACGCTCGAGGTGGCTTCAGGTCGATTGGCGATCCGGGGCCCCGCTTTGTTTTCGGGATATGTGGAAGGTTGCGGGGAAAGCTGGCGTTTTGATCCCGCCAGAGACAGCGAAGGGTGGTATGTCACCGGTGATCGATGCGAACTCGAGAAGGGCAGGGTGC
>CALDKL010000339.1 GCA_937898895.1 uncultured Verrucomicrobiae bacterium
AAGGTCGTCCTCCCCGCGCGCATGGAATATGTGAAAGACAAAAAGACCCTGACCGACGGGGACGGAAACATCGTCGAAATCCACCACCAGCTCCTCTACCAGAATACGGGGGAAACGACCGCGAACGACGTCGAGATCCGCTACGAGATTCCCGAAGGATTTCTCCTGGTCAGTGCCGATTTCCTCGACGCCGACGGCGACCGGATTTTGAAGAGCAACAGCATCATTCTACCCACCTCTCCTTCTCGCGAGATCGTCTTCCCCGTTGGCAGCGTGAATCGACAGCACTTCGACCTGAACGGGAATCTGGTCTCTGGTTCCGGTTGGGCGCGGGTGCGGCTCGCGAAAGATCCGAGCAATCCCGCACCGCAGCCCCCGGTCGGGGAGGACGGCTATCGTCAGGATGGCCACTTCACATGGAGCGATTCGACGACCCCGCAGAATTCGGAAGTCGAGAGCCTGGTCGCGGAGTCCCAAGACCCCAACTCTGCAGTCGTCCCGACGACCGTCGCGCCGGCGAACGTCTTCATCGGCGTGAGGGGTCCGAAGTACGTGGCGCCCTCGACCCCGAGCCAGCCCACCGAAATCACCTCTCAAGTGACGTGGGGAAGTGCAATTCATCGCACGCCTGGACTTGGAGGCGTAATTTTCCCGATCCCGGCGGGCACGACCTACGTCAGTCACACTCCTGCCGAGGGCTTGCACGGCCAAGGGGCCGGACACGGAGGAACCCACAATCTCGCAGACCAGATCGCCGGAACCCCATACGAGCACGTCGCATGGGCCCACTCCCTTAGCGCGGGTTCGAAAGCGGAATTCGCCACCGTCACAGTCCGGGTGAATGAAGGTTTCGTGCAACCCATCGTCTGCAGTGGAGTCTACATCTCCGGCGATCAGGCGGGAATCCGGGAAGCGTTGCCCGGCATGACGATTGTGAACACGTACCCTTCTCTCCGCGAACTAGCCTACGCGGAGATGTTCAGCGATGAGGCCGCAGACCGGGCGGTTCTTCAAATTGGTCCGAACAAGATCCATGAGAAGTTGAAATTGATTACCGAAGGCGCCTCCTGGTTCGCCCTCGGCGGAGCCGATGCCTTTGTAGTCAAGGATCTGGGCACTTGGATCATCAACATCGGAGACAACAAGATCGTTGCCGGCGGCGGGGGCAACATTGTCGCCGGTGGCGGCGGCAACATCGTTGCCGGCGGCGGGGGCAACATTGTCGCCGGTGGCGGCGGCAACATCGTTGCCGGCGGAGGGGGAAATATCGAGATCCGCATGCCCGACGGAAACTTGATCACCGCCACGAGCCTCTTCGCAGACATCCGATCAATCGTCGCCGGTGGTGGCGGCAACATCGTTGCAGGCGGGGGACTCAATCTCGTCCGCCATGTTGTCGCGAATGACGGCGCTGGTCTCAGACCTGCCGACCTCGCCGCAAGAGGGCTCGTCGGTCTCGATGGAGCTTCCCTGATCGGCCTTGACGGTGCGAGCATCATCGGTGAAATCGATATCGATCCTGCCAGCGGAAAGATGTCACTTCTCGATCCACAGGACTTCGCGCCTCCAGCACAGCTTGAGAACTTTGCTTCCATGTTCACCAACGGAGTCGACGGACTCACCCTAACCTTGGCACAAGACACCGTTGAATCGGGTCTGGTGATCGACGGAGAAGCGATGAATATGCAGTCGCTCTCGGCAATGATGAAACCGGACGGCTCAGCCTTCGGAACTTCCGGGGTGAAACCTCCCGATGGTGGATCGATGTTGACCAATCAGGCGGCGATCATCGCGGAACACGGGTCGGGAGTCCTCTCACACAACGGCAATGCCTTCAAGGTTGGGAACGGCATCGTCGCGGGCGGCGGCGGCAACTGACCCCCACATTCCCTGCCCAGATTGATTCTTCACCTTTGCGATGTCAGGTCGCTTTGATCGGTTTCCTTTTTTGGGTTCGCAGGCCTCTTTCCCATCTTCCGCCTGACTCGTCGATCGCTGAACTCGCTCAACTGTCCCGCCTTGAAGCGGAAAACGATTCCTTACGAATTTTGCACACAAATTTGTCGAACACCGCAAGAGCAGATTGTGTGGCAGATCAGGCCGAGCCCTCGGATTCATCATCTTCAAAATCGACTTCGCGGACGCGCTTTTTGTCGCGCTGCGCTTCGACGTTGCTCCGGATCAGGTCGGCAACCTCACTGCAACGATGGATCGCATTGAGCACCACCGCGGGCGTGCTGCGGTCAGAAGTCTCAAGGAGGATTCGACCCAGACCGAAGATCCTGAAATGTAGGGGAAGCTCCTGTCTCATGTCCTTGATCCGGTAGAGTTCGAGCACCTCGACGGATCGGCTGAAGACACCTCGGCTGTGTTTGAGCCGTTCGTTGGTGAGTTCGTAATTGTCGAAACGTGTCGCAATCCCTTTGCAAAACCACGGGAAGAGGCAGATCAACCAGGCAACCACGATCACCGGAATCACAAGGGGACCCGCGACAAAGGTCGTCAAAAGCGTAACGGCCGTAAGGACGCCCCCGGCGAGGAGGCCGAGAACCAGCGCGGGGAGATTCAGCACCTGGGATGGGGTGCCTTGCCAGAGGATTTGTTCAGTGGTCATGGAGAAGCGGTCGACTGGGATTCTGTCACGAAGGAGGGATTTTGGCGAGTCGAATCAGGCGGGGGCACGCGAGGAGCGCAGGCCTGCTCCTCCTCGCCGTTTGAAAGTGCTCTCGTTCGCGGCGATGCTGCGAACTCCGGAAAGCAGTTCTCCGGAAGTCCCCGTCCATGCCCGCCTTTCTTCGCACTCTGAACCTCGTGGAACCCTTCCGCATCGCCCACGGCACCTCCTCGTTCCGCACGGTCCTGCGGGTGGAACACGAGGGATGCAAAGCCGAGGCTCCCTTTGTGCCCTATTACGGAGAGGACCCGGAGGAGACACTCGCGATGATCGAGTCGGGGCGACCGGTTTGGGAATTGCCCCGAACCGCGCAACTCGCGTTCAATTTGCTGGATCACGAGATCGCATCGCAGGCAAGCGGCCGTCCGCTCTCCGCCTGGGCAGCGGCGAGGCTGGGCGATCCGACCGACTATCGACCGCCCGGCTGCCGCTCTCTCGGAATCCCGGAAGATCTGGAGGTCTTCGCGAAGAAGGTGGGGATTCTCGCAAAGCAGTTTCGAGTACTGAAACTGAAACTCGGATCAGGCGACCTGGGGCTCGATCTCGCCACCGTCTCGGTGGCCCGCCGCGCGGCTCCACAGGCCGACCTGATCCTGGATGTCAATGGAGGATGGGATCCCTCCGAAGCCGCTCTGATGATTGGGAAGTTGATGGAAGACCATCCCGCCCTCGTGGAGCAACCCCTGCACCATTCGCACGGCCCCGAAGTGTGGGAAGAACTGCGCACGGAACTGCCCGAGTCGTCGCCACCGCTCTATGCCGACGAGAGTGTGCAGAATGCGGCAGACGTGGCCCGCTTTGCGTCCTGCCTCGACGGTGTGAATGTGAAGCTGCTGAAATGCGGCAGTTTTGACGGAGCCGTGGAGATGGTCGCTGCCGCGCGCGAGCACGGTCTCGGCGTCCTCCTCGGCTGCATGATCGAGACAAGTCTCGGAACGACGGCTGCGGCACACCTCGCACCGTGGGCCGATTGGATCGACCTCGACGGACATTTTTATGTCGAGAATGACGACTACGAAGGCATCGTGTATGATGCCCAGGGTCAGCTCGTGATGCCCCGTCGCCCGGGAATCGGAGCCTCGCCCCGCTGACTCCGATCACCATGTTTTCCGCCGCCCATCGACACCTTCCTGCCGCCCTCGACCTGCTGCGCGAGCTGGTTGCGGTGAACAGCTTCACCGCGAATGGCGCGGGAGTGGAACGGGTTGCCCGCATTACTGCCGAGGCCTTCGCGCCACTTGGCTTCGAGGCCGAGTACGTCCCCTGCGAGGCTCCCGGATCGGGACCGCATCTGTTCCTGCGTCGTTCGGGGGAAATTCCGTCCGACCCCGTGTTGCTCGTGACTCACTCCGACACCGTGTTTCCCGAGGAAGAGGAAGAACAAAACGACTTTCGCTGGGACGAGCGTCCGCAGGAAGGGCGCATCTATGGTCCCGGCACGATCGACATCAAGGGCGGTACTGCCCTGATCTGGCTGATCCTCCGGATTCTTGCGGAAGAAGCTCGCGAAACGTTCGTCCGCACTTCGTGGATGATCGGAGCGAATGCGGCGGAAGAAGTCACCGGGGATGATTTCGCTCGTGCTGCGGCGGCTCGTTGTGGCGGGCGAGCCAGAGCCGTGCTGGTCTATGAGGGGGGACCGGTCGACGACCAGGGATGGCACCTGGTGACTTCGCGAAAGGGACGCAGCACTTGGCGGCTCGAGGCCGAGGGCCGGGCGGCGCACGCGGGCAGCAAACATCACGAGGGGATCAATGCCATCAACGCCCTTGTTTCGGCTCTGCCTGCCGTCGCGGCCCTGACAGATGCCCCATCGCAGCGCACCGTCAACATCGGGCGCGTCGAGGGAGGCACCGTCGTAAATCGTGTGCCCCACGAGGCCTTTGCCGAGTGGGAATGCCGCGCGACTCATCCCGAAGTCCTCGCGGAAGCCGACGCGGCCTTTTCAGCCCTCGCCGGAAGGACGGACCTCGGTGCCATCCTGCGGTCGACGCGAACCGGCCACACCACGCCCTGGCCCGGTGGCGAGGGTACCGACGAGCTCTTCGCTGTCTGGAAAGGAGCCGCCGCTGCGGTCGGACTCCCCGCCATCTCGGTGCCGCGCGGAGGGCTCAGTGACGCGAACCATCTCTGGCAGCTCGGCCCGACCCTGGACGGACTCGGCCCATCCGGGGGCAACGCTCATTGCTCCGAGCGCAGCGAGGATGGGTCCAAATTGCCCGAGTATCTCGAGGTCGCCTCCATGGTGCCGAAGGCGGTGATGAACGCCATTGCCCTCACTTCGCTTCCCTGACAAACGCACCCCCCGCGCCAC
Source organism: uncultured Verrucomicrobiae bacterium (assembly GCA_937898895.1). Classification (GTDB taxonomy): domain Bacteria; phylum Verrucomicrobiota; class Verrucomicrobiia; order Verrucomicrobiales; family DEV007; genus Arctic95D-9. The sequence goes on from CALDKL010000339.1 coordinate 4,989, forward strand.
TCCTCACTCGTCGGCTTCGGATTTGGGCTGTCGTCGCGTCGCCTCCTCGCGTCGCTGCACCTGGCCCGCCTTCCAAATCTCGTAGACCATGGGCAGGACGGAGACCACGATGATCCCGACGACGACGAGTTCGAAATTCTCCTTCACCACCGGGATATTGCCGAAGAACCAGCCCGCCGGCACGATGAGACCGACCCAAAGGATTCCTCCGATGACATTAAACGCCATGAAACGCCGATAGTTCATCGCCCCCGAACCCGCCACGAACGGGGCGAAGGTGCGAACAATGGGAACAAAGCGGGCGAGAATAATCGTCTTGCCTCCGTATTTCTCGAAGAACTCGTTGGTGGTGTCGAGGTGCTTCTGCTTGATGATCCGGGGAAATTTCGCCACGAGCTTCTCTCCCGCAAACCGACCGACGGAGTAGTTCGCGGTATCACCGAGGACTGCGGCCGCCAGGAGAATCCCCGAGGCGATCCAGGGATGAAGCCCGCTGGCCGGATCGGCGGCGAGAGCCCCGACGGCAAAGAGAAGCGAATCGCCCGGCAAAAAGGGAGTCACGACCAGACCGGTTTCGCAAAAAATGATGAGAAAGAGCAGCCCATAGACCCACTTCCCATAATCCTGGGTGAGTTGGTGGAGGTGCTCCTGGAGGTGGAGGACGAGGTCGAGAAGTTGCTTGATCCAATCCATGCGGGAAGGGGCGAACACGAGGAGGAGGAGTGTCCGCCCGGAAACGGGATTTTCAACCGAGGGATTCGTCCTGCCCTGGCGGTCGACCCGCAGCGATTGCTTGCCGAGGGGGGAGGTCGTCACTCCCTGCGGTATCGGCCCCGCGAGCCAACAGGGTTAGGTCCGGAGGCGGACCCTGTTCAATGCTCGATGGTTTCCTCCTTTGGTTCCGGCAGCCAGAAGGAGAGAATCACGCCGATGAGGGCGTATCCTCCCGCAACGATGGCCCCATTCCTGGCGAGGGCGTCGACCGACTGGCCCGCCGACAGCGTCAGGGTGAGGTAGGCGGCGGCGGTGCCGAAAATGCGACCGCCGATATTTGCGGCAAAACTTTCTCCGGTTCCGCGGAGATGCACGGGGAACACGAGCGGGATGTAATTCCCCCAGAAGCTGAACTGGGCCACGACAAGAAGGCCGCAGAGGAAAATACCCCACTTGATCATGCCGAGACTGCCTTCTGCTTCCAGCGATCCGGCGACCCAGTAGAAGAAGACGGGCACAAAGAGCATCGCCGGGATGAGGAAGAGCCGCAGCATGGTCCGGCGGCTCACGATGTAGACCGCGAGGAATGCGAAGAGGACACGCCCAATGAGGCCGCCGATCTCCTGCCATTTGGTAACACCCGAGGTTTGCTTGTCGCTCGCGTTGCCGGCAGCCTGTTTTCCGATGCGGGTCAGGACTGGGGCAGCGGGCGCAGGCTCACCCTTGGCCTTGGCCGCCTCGATCGCGGCCGTTTTGGCAGATTCTTCGGCCTTGGCCGCGATCGCCTTGATCTCGACGTGCCCCCTCGGCCACGCGAGAATCTGGGGCAGTTGCTGGATCGCGCCAAAGGCGATGCCGTAGCTGGCCGCAAAGAGAACGGTGGTGACGAGGGTGGTGCGGGCCAGTTCGGGGCTGAACAGTTCGCGGATACTGGGTCGCTTCAGTTTGCCCTCGGCTTTCTTCCTCGCCCAGGCCGGGGATTCGGGCAGGAAGGGACGGATGAGGATCAGCGGGATCGCCGGAATGACCCCCGAAATGAGAGTGTAGCGCCACGCTTCGTGCCCTCCGTGGATCGCGGGGAAGCTGCTGGCATAGGTTGCTGCATAGTAATTCGCAAGTGCGATGAGGAGACCGCCGATGGAGGAGAACGCCTGGGTGTAGCCGAGCACCTTCTCCCGCTGCTTCGCTTCGGGGAAAAGTTCGGCGAGCCAGGCGACGGCCGCGACAAACTCCACGCATACCCCGATGAAGACGAGGCAGCGGAAGAACAGCAATTGCGGCAGCGTCTCCGCAAAGGATCCTGCGGCGAAGGCGGCAAAGGCATAGAGGAGAATCGAGAAGGTGAGGACACGACGGCGGCCCAGCTTGTCGGTAAGATACCCTCCGAGCAGACCAAAGATCCCCCCCGCGATGGCGGGCACAAAAAAGAGCGTGCGGGCCCATTCCACATACATTTTCCCGCCGGGAGCCCACAGGGCATTGGCATCAGCCGGGGCCATGCCGCCGGAGATCAGATCCTGCACGAGCGGAGCGCTCAGAGAGGCGATCATCGGTTTGATGATCAGCGGCAGCATGAGCAGCTCGTAGATGTCGAAAGCGAAGCCGATTGCGGCGATGATACAGATGAGCCAGCGGGTGAGGCCCATCCCGGAAGCGGGGGAGAGGTTCGCGTTCAAGGTGAGGCGAGTCTACCTGCATCACCGGGAGCGGCAACGAAAAAGGAGGGACGCGGACGCGGGATCGCAGGCGGCGAGACCGCAAGTCGCCGGATGGGCTCAGGACTCGGGCAGTTCGAGGGGGCGACGCCCCGCGCGACGGCGCATCCAGTCAATGGCCCGGTGCACCGGTTTTCGTTTCACGAGCCAGACCTCGAAGCGTCGTTTCCCGGGGAAATTCAGGAGAAGAATGCCGACCACCAGGGTGAGGATGCCCTGGCCCGGGGTCACCAACATGATGAGCCCTCCGATCACGAGGACGGCTCCGAGCACGTTTTTGAGCACCAGGAGCATGACACGGGTGACGGGATGGC
>CALDKL010000340.1 GCA_937898895.1 uncultured Verrucomicrobiae bacterium
CTCTCTTTGATGATTATGTGGGATTCCTGAAAGAGAAATTTGTCCTTCGGCGAGTCATTCAGGATTGCACCTCCTGCGTCAGCGATGCCTACGAAGGGCCGGAGAACGCATCCACTTTCCTCGATACGGTGGAGAAGCGAGTGCTTCAGATTCGAAACGAAACGGAAAAGCAAAAGGGCATCGAAGAGATGCGCACGCATGTCCTCAAGGTGATCGATTCTCTCCACGACATGATCAACGGCGGTGGAAACGGAGGTGGGCTCGCGACAGGCTTTACCGACCTCGACGCCATGACCAATGGTCTCCACGGCGGGGAAATGATCGTCGTCGCGGCGCGTCCCTCGATGGGCAAGACTTCCTTTGTCATGAACATCGTCGAGAACATCGCGATCCGGAAGGACGATCCCGTGCCCTGTGCCGTCTTCAGCCTGGAAATGACCTCCGAGTCGCTCGTGCAGCGTCTCCTCTGTTCCCGTGCGAAGATCCACATGCAGAAGCTGCGCGGCGGATTTCTCTCGAAGGCGGATTTTCCCAAGCTGATGAACGTGGCGGGACAACTCGCCGAGGCACCGATCTGGATCGATGATACTCCGGGGCTGTCCATCAACGAGCTTCAGGCGAAAGCGAGGCGTCTCAAACAGCAGCACGATATTCAGCTCATCGCGATCGACTACCTCCAACTTCTCAAGGCACCCGACGTGGGCAATCGCGATGGGCGCGAGAAAGAGATCGCGGCGATCTCCGGGGGGATCAAAGGGATCGCAAAAGAACTCGACATTCCCATCATCGTCCTCGCCCAGCTCAACCGCAATCCCGACTCCCGAGGCGGCAAGCCACGCATGAGCGACCTCCGCGAATCCGGCTCGATCGAGCAGGATGCCGACCTGGTGGGACTCCTCATGCGGGCGGAAGTCTACGCGGACGACGACGAAAAGGAAAATCTCTACGGTGAGGCCGAGTTTATCATCGCGAAACAGCGGAATGGTCCGACCGGAGAGGTGCCCCTGACCTTCCACAAGGAATTTATGCGTTTCGAGAACCGGGCGAAAACGGCGGAGTGAGCCTGTTTCCGAAGGTGGGGACCCACGGAACACTCAGCCCACTCGGAAAATCCAGGGGATCGCTGCGGAATCGGAGCGCGCTCTTTGCGTGAGCGCATCCCCTGCCACTCCTTCCTCGGTTTCCGTGCCTTCGGGGGTCTCTGTGATAGCCCTCATTTCTCTTGGGTAGCAGAACGAGT
>CALDKL010000341.1 GCA_937898895.1 uncultured Verrucomicrobiae bacterium
CGGAATCAAACACGGTCACCTCCCCGGCCCGACAGAGTCCTGTCCGGAGGATACCGCCAACGAGAGCCCCACCCATTTTTCCACAACCGATTACGCCGAGTTTCATATCGCCGTATCAGTAACCCGCTTTTGACGGAGCGACAGGAGGAAAAAACTCGTTGCGAGAATCGCTTCGTGATGGCTACGGTGGAAGCGGATCCATCATGTCCGCCCGAGACTTCCAGAGTGCCGCCTCCATCCGCATCACCGCAGGCGAATTCGTCGCGGCCTATCGCGGGATGCTGACCGCACGGTTGTTTGAAGAAAAAATCGGGGCGCTCTATCGGGCCGGGAAAATCGTTGGCGGAGTCTATCTCGGGCGCGGCCAGGAAGCCTTCAGTTTCGCCCTCGGAGGACAGCTTGATCGCCGACTGGGCGATGTCTTTGCCGGCTTGATCCGCGATCAGGCGGGGCGCACGGCCTTTGGCGAGCCGCTCCTCGATGCCGCGCGAACCTATCTCGGGAAAGTGACCGGCCCGATGCGTGGCCGGGATGGGAATATCCACCGGGGCCGACCCTCCGCGGGCATGCCCGCGATGATCAGCCATCTCGGTGGCTCGGTTTCGGTCGTGAACGGGATGCTCATGGCGAAGCGTTTTCGGGGAGAGTTCGGCTACGTCGGTGGGGCGGCGCTCGGCGACGGGGCGACCTCGACGGGAGCCTTTCACGAAGGGCTGAATCAGGCTGCGGTGGAAAAGCTGCCCATTGTCGTGGCGATTGCGGACAATCAGTTTGCCTACTCCACGCCGAACTCCCGTCAGTATGCCTGCAAGGATCTTGCCGACCGTGCCATCGGATACGGGGTCACGGGTTACTCCATTGACGGGACGGATCTGATGGCCTGCCTCGAGACCTTTCGCCTGGCGATTGCCCGAGCGCGCGGAGGTGAGGGGCCGCAGCTTGTCGTGGGAAAATTGCTCCGCCTTTCCGGCCACGGGGAGCACGATGATGCGAGCTACGTGCCGGAAGAGGTGAAACGTGGTCGCTACGGACGGGATTGCCTTGTCGTGGCAAGGGAACGCATTCTCGAGGACTGTTTGGAGAGTCCCGAGGCGCTCGAGGATCTGGAGCGTGACGTGCAGGATTTCATCGACGAGACCATCGCCCAAGCCCAGGCCGAGGAGGCTCCGAGTCCGCTGCTCGACGACTGGAGAGCACTATCGACCGACCGACTGTCGGATCCGGAGGGTTGAGGTGGGTTCCCGAACGAACTGCGGCGGTCGGTTTTCGATGTCGGCCCTTTGGTTTTCGGAACCCTATGCCCAGAGCGGCGCAATCGAGCGGGATGACTCCAAGGGGCCGTTCCCCCCATACTCCGGCACATGAATCAAAAACCATTGCTTCTTTCTCTCGGCCTCCTTGGATGTTGGGTGCTGCCCCTGACGGCGGAGATCGCGATCCTGCATCCGGCCGGGAAATCCTTGCCGTTCACTCACCAGGGACCGTTCGTGACGACGGGAGACGGGGCGATTCTGTGCCTGGAGGCAAAGACGGCGTTGCGCTCCACCGACGAGGGCCGCTCCTGGACGGCGACTCCGCTGTTTGCGGAGGCGGCGAAGTGCACAGTCAGCAACGAGCGGGCTCTCCTGCGAACACGCGAGGGGGTAATCATCGCGGCTTTCATGAACCTGGTGGAGAAGCGGGCTCCGAAAGACTGGCGTTGGGGCGAGTCCGGAGTGGACTGGCGCGAATTTGTCCTGCCAACCTGCACGATACGGAGCACGGACGAAGGAAACACCTGGGAGCCCCCGGTGACGCTTTCGCAGCCGTGGTGTGGCTGTGTCCATGCGATGATCCAGTTGGCGAACGGACGGATCGTCCTGGCGGGCCAGGAAATCATCCCGGCCTGGCGTCATGCGACGGTGATGTGGGTTTCGGATGATCTCGGCAAAACCTGGCAGAGGGGATCGATGCTGGATTACGGAGTGGGTGCGCACGATCATGCGGGATCGATCGAAGGCAGTCTGCTGGAGCGTGCCGACGGATCGGTGTTGCTGTTGCTGCGGACGGAGTCGGGAGTGCTCTGGCAGGCCAGTTCGAAGGATGGACTGAACTGGAATGGGCTGACGGCGACGAAGATTCGTTCGGTGAGCTGCTGTCCGCAACTGGCTCGGCTCGCGGATGGCCGGGCGGCGCTGCTCTGGAATGCGCCGCCTCGCCACGCCCCGCAGAATATCACGAGCCGCGCCGAACTCTCCCTGGCATTTTCCGAGGACGACGGGTCAACTTGGTCGAATCCGGTAATTCTGGCGGCCAATTTCGACGGAGGGGGCCGGGTCGCCTATCCCTATCTCTACGAACGCCACCCCGGAGAACTGTGGATCACGACGATGCAGGGTGGACTGCGCATGCGCATCGCGACGGGCGATCTGGCAAAGGGAAGCATTCCCGTCTACCGGGCACCCGCCGCGGAGAAGCCGGCTCCGGGTGCGATCTTCCTCTTTGGCGATTCGACAACGGCGCTGCGACCCGGTTCCGTAGAAAAGGTGGCCTCGCAGCGGCTCGCAGAAGCCTTGCAGAGTATCGGGTCGAGCCTGACGGTAAGCAATGCGGGAGTGGGTGGCAATACGACCCGCGACGCCCTCAAACGACTGGATCGAGAGGTGCTGGCATACCGTCCGCGAGTTGTCGTGATCGGTTTTGGCATCAACGATGCAGCGGTGGACGTGTGGAAAGATCCTCCGATGCGCGAGCCCCGGGTGCCTTTGGCGGAATATCGGGAGAATCTGCGAACCTTGGCCGCGAAAGTGACGGCAGCCGGAGCGAAAGGGGTTTTTGTGACGCCGAATCCGCTGCGTTGGACTTCGAAGTTGCGTGATCTCTACGGACGGCCTCCCTACGATCCATCGCGCGAGGATGGCTTCGACGCCCCGGTGCTGGAATCGTATCGCGAAGCAATGCGCGGGGTGGCGAAGGAACTCGGAATCCCGGTGGTGGATCTGCCTACGGTATGGAAGGCGGCTTTGTCGAGCGAGAGCGGGAAGGTGGAACGGTTTCTCCTCGACGGGATGCATCCGAATGATCGTGGCCATGACGCGACGGCCAGGGCACTCTTGCCCGTGGTGCGGGGGGTGCTGAGGTAGCGAGGGACGAGGATCGTCGGGCCCGGACAAGCCGTGCTGCATTCTGCGCTTCTGGCTCCTGCGGCCAGGCCGGGGTCAGGTGTCCGAATCGAGCAGTTTTGCCCTCTCGATGGCGCGGAGCATGCCCTTGGCCTTGTTGATGGTCTCCTGGTACTCGCTGGCAGGATCGGAATCGGCGACGACGCCCGCTCCCGCCTGGACGTAAGCTTTGCCGTCCTTCAGGACGACGGTGCGCAGGGCGATGCAACTGTCGTGGTTGCCGTCGAAACCGAAGTATCCGACGGCCCCGGCGTAGGCTCCTCGCTTGGATTTCTCAAGCTCATTGATGATCTGCATGGCGCGCACCTTGGGGCTGCCGCTGACGGTGCCGGCGGGGAACGTGGCGCGCATGACATCGTAGGCGCTCTGCCCCTCGCGGAGCCGGCCGCGGACGTTCGAGA
>CALDKL010000342.1 GCA_937898895.1 uncultured Verrucomicrobiae bacterium
CGAAGAGCTTTTTCATCTCCCAGAGAAAACACACCGGGACGGGATGCGTCAATCCCGCTTCTCCGATTCCCTTGCGCTGCGGGAGGCAGACGGCGAAGATGTCCCATGGAAAAGCCTCCTTCATTGTCCCACCTCCGCGCCGACGGGACTGCGGCCATGGTCGACGTCTCGGAAAAGCCCGTCGTGCGCCGCGAAGCGGTCGCGGTGGGTTTCATCGCTCTCGGCCCATCGACGCTCCGGGCGATCCTCGATGGCACCGTCCCCAAGGGAGATGTCCTCGCCGTCGCCCGGATCGCCGGAATCCAGGCGGCCAAGCGGACCGCCGATCTGATCCCTCTCTGCCACCCCCTGCCCCTGACTCAGGTCGCGGTCGATTTCGAAGGGCGCGAAGACGGCCTCGCCATTGCCGCCACGGTGCGCACCGACGCCCGGACCGGCGTGGAAATGGAGGCTCTCACCGCCGTCTCGGTCGCCGCCCTGACGGTCTACGATATGTGCAAGGCGATCGACAAGGCGATGGTGATCGGCCCGGTCCGACTGCTGGAGAAAACAAAATCACCGCTCCCCGGCGACTTGTGATCCCCCTCATCCCGGGACCCGCCTCATCCCGGCCAGGCTACCGCCGTCTGGGTCGAACTGCCGAGTCCCTCGATTCCAAGCGCGACGACATCGCCCGGCTTGAGGAACTGCGGTGGTTTGAAGCCCATGCCCACACCCGGCGGAGTGCCCGTCGAAACGACATCGCCAGGCTCCAGGGTCATAAACTCACTGAGATAGCTGACGAGGTGGGCAATGCCGAAAATCAGTTTCGAGGAACTGCCGTTCTGCTTCGTCTCTCCGTTGACCGTCAGCCACATTTTGAGATTTTCCGGATCGGGAATCTCGTCGGAGGTGGCCACGAAGGGTCCGATCGGGGCAAAGGTGTCACAGCTCTTGCCCTTCACCCACTGACCACCCCGCTCGAGCTGGTAGGCCCGCTCGCTGTAGTCGTTGTGCAGCACATAGCCCGCGACATGCCCGAGCGCCTCCTCCTTCGTGACGTAGCTGGCTCTCCGGCCGATGACAAAGGCCAACTCGACCTCCCAATCCGTCTTTTCGCTGCCTCGGGGGATCATCACCGGATCATTTGGCCCGACTAGGGCACTGGTGGCCTTGAAGAACACGATTGGCTCTTTCGGAATGTCCATGCCCGCCTCCGCAGCGTGGTCGGAAAAATTCAGACCGATACAGATCAACTTTCCGGGACGCGCCACGGCGGACCCCAATCGGGTTTCGGGAGAAATCCGGGGTGCGGCGGCCCCGTTGGATTCGACCCACTCGGCAAGCCGCGCGAGGTGGGCCGGATCGGCGAAAAAGTCGTGATTCCAGTCCATCCCGAAGCCCGACACGTCGATTCGCGTGCCGTCTTCGAGTTGCAGACCGGGTTTCTCAGAGCCCTTGGGGCCAAAGCGGAGGAGTTTCATCGCCGCGACCCTACTGATCCCTCGCCCGTTCGTCAAACGCCCCGAATGCGGATCTGGAAGAAAAGGATCGGAATCAGCGCTGCGTCAGGCCCTCCGGACGACTCTGCGGCACCGCCTTCCACAACTCCTTTGCAAAATAGTCTTTCGTGAATCGTTCCGGTCGCGCCGTCGTGAAATAGATCCGCTCCCGATCAAACAACTGCTCGGGCTGATAGAAGGAGGCCACCGCAGCGACTTCGACAAGGTCCTCGCGCCCGATCGCTTTTTGCAGCGTCGTTTCCAGCAAATACTGTTTCTCCCCCGCCCTCACCACGACCCAGGCGTGCTGGCCGATGTTGCCATTCCAACCGATCGCGACACGGGCATCGTACCCCGCCTCGATCAGCACGTCGGCGAGGAGAATGGACGTGTCTTCACAATCCCCGGATGCCTCCGCCCAGGTCTCGGAAGACATTTTCCAGACCTCGCGCTCACCGCCGCCCGAGTCTTTGGCGCGATCCTGATCGAGTTCGTACTCGCATCGATCCGCCACTGTGCGCCAGAGGGACAGGATCGTTTCCTCGGCACCGGAGACTTTCCCCGGCTGCGGCGACGGCACGGCAAATCCTTCGAGAAATTCCGTAGCGCGGCGAATCCGCCCCTTCGTGTCGACCGCGAGCACCTCGAAGGGCAGGTCGCAATGAGGACAGGACAAAATGAGGGTGCGTGAATCCCGATCCAATTCCAGTGCATGGATCACCCCGCAATGGGGACAACGATTGTGGAATCGACCGCCTTTTTCATTCACCGCCTCCACCGAAAATTCCGGAATCCTGCGCGACATCACCGCAAGCGCCCCGAGTCGACCGTTTGCTCGAAATACAGTCGTATTGATCGCGTCAAAATCCGGGTTGGCCACCGCGGTCCACCCGGCCAGTTTTCCCAGCAACTCCTCCCGGTCGCGCGAGGTCACGAGATTCGCCGCGAGATATTGCGCCCCCGGAAAGCGGTTCTGCAGCGCGTCGAAGACCGCCTCGAGTTCCAGATCCTGCGGCTTTGCCTGATCGGCAACAAAGGATTCCAAAAACCCCTGGAGCGCCTCATCCCCCCGCACTTCACCCATTCCGCCCGGCTGGCGCACCCGATTGATCCGCCCCATCGCGTCGGATCGAAACCCGCGCTGGAAGGCCGCATCCACCTCCGGAAGCCCCCGAAGGATGCCGATCAGGTCCACCCTGCCGCTGGCCTGCAAGCCGGCAGAGAGCACCAATCCTGCGGCCAGCATCACGCCGCCGAAGCTGAGAAGACCTCGCACCATTCGTTCTCGGTTCTGTCTGGAAGTGTTCGGGAAGGAATTCCCTCGCCGGAGTTTCGTTATGGAAATTATAAACTTTCTCCCCTCGATTGCGAGAGAATATTTCGGATCCTCCCCTTCTGGGAAGGAATTTTTTTAAATTTTGCTAATCTTCTCAGAGTTGCGATTGGTCTCTCCTCAAAAATGTCGGCGAGGCGTGGCCGACCAGTTGCATCCTCGGTTCCTCCGGGTATCCTCGCGGGCACCTCTATGATCATTTTGGATCCCCTTCTCGCCACCTCTGCCTTTGATTTCTCGTGGATCACCAGCACCGAGGCCTGGATCGCACTGCTCACCCTGACGGTGATGGAAATCGTCCTTGGGATCGACAACATCGTCTTCATCTCCATCCTGGTCGACAAACTGCCCGCCGAGCAGCGCCCGCGTGCCCGCTTCCTCGGGTTGGGCTTTGCCATGCTGACCCGCATTCTTCTCCTCCTGTCCATCACCTGGGTGATGCAGTTGAAAGAACCGCTCCTCCAAATCTCCTCTTACGATCTCTCCGGAAAAGACATCATCCTCATCCTCGGGGGCCTTTTCCTTCTCTGGAAGAGCACCAAGGAACTCCACCACAAGGTCGAAGGGCACGCCGAACCCGCCCACGATGCCTCAAAGGCCAAAGCCATGCTCGGGACGATTCTTGTCCAGATCGCCATTCTCGACATCGTCTTCTCGCTCGATTCGGTGATCACTGCCGTCGGCATGGTGCAGCACATCTCCATTATGATCCTCGCCGTCATGATTGCCGTCGGATTCATGATGATCTTTGCCGCTTCGGTAAACAACTTCATCAGCCGCCATCCCACCGTGAAGGTGCTTGCCTTGTCCTTCCTCCTCCTCATCGGCACCACCCTGATTGCCGAAGGATTCCAAATCCACTTCCAGAAAGGGTTTGTCTACTTCGCGATGGCCTTTTCGGTGTTCGTCGAGATGCTCAACGTGCGGATGAAATCGAAGTCCGAGCGCCTCGCCCTCGAGGCCGAAGCCCAACGCCGGGGACTGGAATCCTGATTCTGCTCTCCCCGCGGCATCGGAGAGGGTCAGGTCCGGCATTGGAGAGGGTCAAGCGTCCGGGATCTGCCCCCTCCCCGCAGCCGCTTCAATAAAAACGCTCCGCGACTGGCAACACTTCAGGGGCCACTTCAATTGTCCGACCAGTCGTGAGGAAAGGCGGCGAGTCGTTTGCTCAGGGAGGTTTTTGGGCCTCATCGGGCGATGGTGCATGCGTGTGCGTTGTCCGCCAAGCAACCGTCGGGGACCGGGGAGGAATGGCAACCCGGGCGGGCATCACACTGCGACTCCGCCTTCACGATCCCGACTTCAGCCGACTGTCCCGTTTGGATTTGTATCAGAACGTGTAGGTGACGCTGGCGCTCGCGTTGAAGCCGTCCTGCGGGAAGATGT
>CALDKL010000343.1 GCA_937898895.1 uncultured Verrucomicrobiae bacterium
TCACCAAGTTCAAATCTCTTCTTGTCGGGAAATCCATAGGACACCCCGAGTGGTGCCACCCGTCCCGGGAAGCTGTCGCGCAATTGCCGCAGGAGTCCCGCCTGTCCATCTGCAAGTCGGCTGTTGGTCTGTCCGGATACGAGAACTCCCACACCTTTGCTTTGCGAGAGCCACTGCAAAGCTCCCGCAAGGGAATCGAGCCCGCCGCTGAACAGTGCTACCCATTCCACGTTCGGCGAACCCCCAACTTCCAAGTGGCCCTGGGACTCCGCAGCAGACTCGGAGAGGCGCTCCTCAAATTGAAACGTCCAGTCATCCTCGGTAAGAAACTCAAGGGTTTCCGACAGCCCTCCCTCCACGGCTTTCCAACGTCTGACATCCTTTACCGGAAGCACGAGATGGATCCGCCTGCGCCAAAATGACCGCCCACCTCTGCCATTCGGATAGCGCAGAGAACACCGGTCCGCGAAGTAGATTGAGAGCGCGACTCGGATCAAGTCCACCTCGATTCCGCAAAGCGGCCGATGGAACATCTCCGCAAAGCTCCAAAGGTTTCCGTCGAACTCCACACCGCGCCGGTCGGGCGCCCGTTCCAGCGCAGGAGCCGAAGTCCGGTCGAAGGCCCAGCGATCCGTGAAACGAAATCCGAACGACGGTCGGATGTCGCATGGATTCCTTTTGGAGCGCTTGCGGCGGGGCTGCTTGGATATATCGAGTGACTCGAAAAACGTGGATTGCGTAGCCATTAGATTTCCTCATTAAGTCCCGCCGCCGTATGGATCACGGGTTCGGCCTTTTTAGCACGGGCCGGCAGGCCCTTCTCAGAACAACCAAGCATTCGACCGGCGAGTTCCCGCACCGCAGTCGAGTCAACGACGGCCTTTTTAAATCCCTCGACGATCAAACGACTCTCCCCCAGATCGTGAGTGCAATTTCGCTCAATGTAGCCCTCCATCGTTTCAGCTTTGGCACACCCCAAATGGGTGATGATCATCTGTGACGCAATTTCTTCGGACATGACTGAACCACTTCCCATCTCCGAGAACCCGATTTTCTCGACCGCCTCCGCCAAATTCCGAGTTAGCGGAGAGTCCGCGAATTCCCGCTTCATACGGTCTATTTCGGAGAAGAATCGCACGTGGTCACAGTCGCCCGAGCCGGCAATCAGTAATTCGACAAAGGCTGGAAATGCAGGCATCCCCTTGACATAGCGTATTTCCTTCTCCAGCCCTTGAATCAGGAACGTTGCCACATCGCGACTCGACGCGCCGTCACGCGCTGCAACGTAAGCTTTTCCGTAACATCGTCGGTTTTTTTCAAACTCAGCTCCGTCGGTAGGCATGGGGAAGGTTGCCATACTGGGTTTTCGCAGTCAATCGGAATCTGACATTTTCCGAATAATTTTCCTGATTTAAGAAAAAATGTCAGATTTTTGATGACTTCGTCTCCACCGTCGCAAACTTCCGGGTTCACGAGCTCCTCATTTGTTGGCGTGCAGGCATTCCCCGAGCGCTTGGCTATGTGAAAAAGGCTCAAGTTCCCTTGTTAGCTCTTGACCCATCACGCACCAGTCGCCAAGCAGCGCCTTCTGAAATCCCCTCACCGGAAAAAGTCGACGCCCGTCCACGGTCAACTTCGAAGCGATGCGACCTCGTGTGCCGCCGAGAGATCCAGAACCTCTTTGACGAAAGCCTCTTGTAATAAAGCCTCCGTCACAAATTCATCGAAGCGGTCTCGTTTACGGTCTGGAACCAACGCCGCCAACTGCCCCTCTGTAAATGCCCCCGCAGCAATTCTGGCACGGTGGGCCGCAAAGTCCGCGGCAGAAAGTTTCTGGTAGCGGATGCAGAGGTTGTCACGTTCGGTCCGAAGACCGTCTGCCTTCGCGCACAGCTCCAACGTGAGGAGCACCCGGCTACCTCGCCACGGAAACCACTCCACCCCACTGAGACTCACCACGGTGTCGGTGGTGGCGAGACCCGCCTCCGCGAACACTTGCCGAGCATCGTCGAGGAGTTGGGATGCCTTCGTGTTCAAATAAGGGTACCCGGAGTCGTCGCTCAGCACGCGCCTCATCTGCTGGGCGACGCGCGGATGTAGGCCACCGATTCCACCAGCAAAGCGGGGCTGCTTCCAGCCCTTGGCAGGCGTTACCGAAACACGTTTCCCTTGGTGATCGATCAGCTCGACGCGCCATCGGCGACCGGCAAAGAGCAGGAACTCTCCTTCCGCCGGGATGTTGTCCTTCTCAAGCACGCCGATCGGCTGACCATCGTGCTCGACTCGATACTCGATGCGACTCGCGAACGCCGCGTAAAAGTCGTAGCTCTCCACAATCCGTTCGCCGGCGGGTGCGAGGATCAGTTCAACAGTCGGCACCTGCTCAATGAGCTGACCCGTCGCAAGACCTCGGAGTAACGCTGTGAACTGATGCGCCTCGATCTGGCGAAACGCTCCGCGCACGCAAAGAACAT
>CALDKL010000344.1 GCA_937898895.1 uncultured Verrucomicrobiae bacterium
CCTGGATCCGGCAGGGAGCCATCGTCGACGCTACGAAACCCACCGATGAGGAGAGCAAACGAATCGCCGCGCTGGCACCTCTCGCCTCGACCCCGGCGGAGGGAGGAAAAAGCGACCCCGGATTTCATACTTGGAAGAATCGCGATGGCCGTGCGATTGAGGCCCGCATGCTCGGGCTCGAGAAGGATTCTGTGAAACTGCTTCTGCGCAATGGAAAATCCTACCTCGTTCCACTGGCATCCTTGAGTGAAGAAAGCGTCGCCCAAGCGAGGCAGCTTGCCGTTGGGCGGTGATAACCGATGGGAAACATCGTCAGGGGATCGGATTGGCTCCTTGGGAGCCGTATCGGTTCGGATGAAATTCGCCCCACGAGGCCGGATCAGATCGTTCAATCCGATTTGCGATTGGACAACGGCATCGTCTTGCAAATCCAATCAAGCCACTGACTCCGTCCGCCGGGGCCGATTCTCGACGAAAACGCCCCTTCCGGCTAGGCCGAAAGGGGCGTTGGGAAACAAAAGAAGGGACTCGAAGAAAAACTCCGAAGAAACCCAGCAAGCAGGTGCGGGGAATTTTGCGGTGTTTTACAGGAGCATACTATCATGATTGCCCACCAATCGGCAAGAATAAAAATCCCACCAACCACGAAAATCGTCGCAAGGGTGCAAATCAAACCCGAGAAAAATGCCGATTTGAGGACACGTCCGGGGGAATTGGGTCGAGCGCGAAACCAAAAATAAAGAAAACATAAAAACAATAAAAACTGGCAAATTGGAGAAAATATGATAATTATATTTCTCGAATGATTGCTTCCGGTTCGATTTCCCATCCTTGTGCCCCTTCTTCGAATCAGGCGGACGGACTCTCCGAATTCGCCTGGAAACTTCTTCGGGCGGAAGACAGGCGTTTCACCTTGAGAAATCTCAACCTCATCGCGGTTCTGGCGGCGGGAATGGTGACCTTTTTTGCGATCCTCGATCATTTCGCCTATCCGGAGTTCGTGGGTCTGTTCACTGCCTTTCGCTGGACCTGCGTGGGGATCATCATGACGCTCCTCATGCTTCTGCGTTCGAGAATCGGGAAGCGGTATTACCGATTGTTCACCGTGCTCCTCCCGCTCGTGCCGGCCTTCATCGTTGCCATGACGATTTTTGTGTCGCGGGATCCCGGGTCCGTATACTACGCTGGCCTTTCTTTGTGTGTCGTCGGGGTCGGCTTTCTGTTTCACTGGACGTACAAGGAAGCGTTTCTCCTCTCCGGCACCATTCTCCTATTGTATTTGGTGGCTTGTGCTCCGGCGATCCTCGACGGGCTCGACGCGAAGGCGGGAGCCGACTTGTTCAACAACCTCGTCTTTCTCGTGGCGACGGGATTTGTTGTGGTATCGGGAAGTCTCGCTCACCACCGCATGAGGATCGAGGATTTCCGGCGACGCGATCGCCTCCGTCAGCAAAAGATCGCATACCGACTCAAGGCGCTCGAACTGAAGAATGCCCTCGACGAACTGCGGGAGACCGAGGGGCAGTTGATCCAGTCGGGCAAGATGGCTTCCCTCGGGCAACTCAGTGCGGGGGTCATTCACGAGATTGGAAACCCGTTGAATCACTCCAATCAGGCGCTCTTCCTCCTGCGTCGCCGCCTTCGTCTCTATCCCGAGGACGAGGCGATCCGCGAAGCCGTCGAGGACATTCAGGACAGCATCGACCGGATGAAGGAGATCGTGCGGGAATTGCGCGAATTTTCGCACAAGCGCAGTGAGGAACTCATCGAATTTCCCGCCATCGAGTCGGTCGAGGTCGCCGTCCGCATGTTGGCGAAGGAGATCGATGATCACCGTGTCACGATCAACAATGGTCTCGAGGCGGATCTCCTCGTCGCCGGAGTCAAGAATCAGCTCGCGCAAGTCTTCATCAATCTCATCCACAATGCCATTCAAGCCATGGCGAAGGCGGGGACGGGGCGAGAGCCGATCATTTCCCTCTCCGGAACCGATCACGGGGGCTGCGTCACTCTCTCCGTTCGCGACAACGGACCCGGCATCCCAGGGGCGATCCGCGACAAGATCTTCGATCCCTTCTTCACGACGAAAGAGGTGGGCGAGGGCACCGGGCTGGGGCTCAGCATTTGCTTCCGCATCATCGAAGCCCACCGGGGAACGATGGAGATGATCACCGATGGAGCCACTTTCACCGAATTCCGGATCAAACTTCCTTCGACGAA
>CALDKL010000345.1 GCA_937898895.1 uncultured Verrucomicrobiae bacterium
CCCCGCTTCGCCCCCCCCTGTGCCCGTCCCAACCGTCGCGTCTCCGTCTCCTTCGACCCCGTTCGAAGAAGTCGGCGATCCGCTCCTCCGTCTCGACGAAGAAGGCATCATCCGATATGCCAACACCGAAGCCATCCGGGTGTTCGCAGCGGACCGCCGTTTCGTCGGCACCCCCTTCCACGATCACTTCGACGGAGAGGATCTGGAACGCTACCAAGACCATTTCCACCGCCCGCTCGCCGATGGACGGAGGCATCGTTTCGACTTTCACGACTCCAGCCGCGGCATGTGGTTCGAGGTGCGGGCCTACCCCTCGCAGGGAGGCTTGCTCGCGCTCTTTACCGACATCACCGCGACCCGTCTCGAGGCCGCCGAGCAAGTGCGCCAGCACCGCCTCGAGGGATTGGGACTCCTCGCGCGGGGCTTCGCGCATGACTTCAACAATTCACTCACCACCCTCACCGGCAACATCGCTCTCGCCCGCGAGCGACATCCCGACGATGGCGAATTGCAAGGCATGCTCGAGGAAGCCCAGGCGGCCGCGTCGAAGGCCTCGGGGCTCGTGCAGCAGCTCATGACGTTTGCCCGCGGAGGGAGGCCCATCCGGGAACGCACCCGACTCGCCGACCTCGTTCGACGTATCCTGACCGAACAGCGTCTCCGGCATCCCGAAATCCGCTACCAGTACCAGTGTCCCGATCCCGAGATCGTCGCGAACGTCGATCCCGCGCAGATCGGTCGCCTCGTCGAGAATCTTCTCACCAACTCCGCCGCAGCGATGCCCGACGGCGGAGTTCTCATCGTACGAAGCTCCCGGCTCAGCCCGGAGGCGGTCTTGCGATTCCGCAGCTCGCATACCCCGGCGGACGAAGACCATCTCCTCATCGAAGTCATCGACACCGGACACGGCATGAGCGAATGCGATCTCGAGCGCGTCTTCGAGCCGTATTTCACAACCCGCCGGGAGAACAATGCCACCGGCATCGGCCTCACCGTCTGTGAATCGATCGCCCGGGCTCACGGGGGATTCATCCTGTTGCAGTCGAAACAGGGCAAGGGCACCATTGCGACGTTCTGTGCGCCCCTGGGTCGTCGCCCGGATGAAGCGGGAGAATGGGAAGGCGAACCCGCCTACCCGAATTTCGAGATTCCCGCGCCCAAACCGGTTCGGAACACCGCCTCCTCCGCCGATCCGCTGCTTGTCGGAACCCGCATACTCATCCTGGAGGACGATGCTCCGATCCGCCGACTCATGGCAGCGACCTTGCGGCGCGCCGGACACGAGGTGGTCGAGACCAAGGAGGGCCGGGAAACCATTGCCATCTACACCGACGCAATGGAGCAGGGGGAACGATTCCATCTCCTCATCTGCGACCTCACCATCGAAAACGGCATGGGCGGGGTCGAGACGATGCGGCGTCTCCTTCAGATCGACCCTGACATTCTCGCCATCGTTTCGAGCGGCTATTCCGATGCTCCGGCGATGTCGAGTCCGGCGGCATTTGGCTTCAAGGGAGTCCTTCCGAAGCCGTATGCACCGACCGAACTGCGGGCCGCCGTGCATCGAATCCTCGCCGCGCACCGGATCATTTCCTGAATCCGGAGGATCGAGGCTGGCATTCCTCCGAATGTCGCGATAGAACGAGGGCCGATTCGCGGAAATACGGAAACACGGCAAATCGAATGCAAACCTGAACCTTCCCATCGATTGCCCAAAATCAGGCATGGCCAATCTGTCCAGGGGAGAGCGCCGGATTGCCTCCCCCGCAGATGAAGCCGTTGCCCGAATGGATCCGCGCCTATCCCCCACCCTGACATTCCCATCAATCCACCTCCTGGAATGAGGTCGCAAACCAGGGAGTGAGATCGGGTCGAAAGAGATCATCGAGCCGGGTCGCCCGGTTTGCGGCAGCGTCGGAATCGAGCGACGCGAGCCGCAGCCGATAGCGTCTTCCCGGTTCGAGAGAGGCCGCCGGATCGAGTTTCCGGTCACGGAAGGCCCAGAAAAAAACGAGTCGTTCCGATCCATCCTCGGCTTCGAAAAGGGTGGAATACACTGCGGAGGCGTAGGGGGTCAGGGCAGGATCGTCGATCGGAGAACGCTCGCGCAGGGTCAGGGTGAGCTCGACAGCGGCCGGGGGAGCCGTCGGTGCCGCGCCGCGCCCGATCTCCACGGTTCGCCATTCAATCCCGGCGCGACGGGCCGGCAGCTCGGGGAGGAGAAGGTCGCGCGCCGAGATCACCCATACGACGGTGTCGACGTTCGCGAGGCGCTCGGGAGAGAGGCTGGCGAAGGTCTCGCGCACCGCAGTGGCACCCCCACCGTTGATTGCAAAGACCTCGGCGGCGTGTCCCAGGGCGTGAGCGAAGTGCGAGGCGAAACCGGCTCCGATCATAGATTCACCCGGCTCGCCGAAGCCGAGTTCGGGATCTTCGTAGAGGTTCACAAAACTATCACCTAACAAAACAACATTCGAATTGGGATCATTCCCGATGGGCCTTCCCGTCGCCGGATCGAGGAAACGTCGTAGGGTGACGCTCTCTTCGGGAAACAGGACTGCGCCCCGCTCTCCGAGATCGAGCATTCCGACCAGATCGCCCCGATGGCTTCGGCGTACGGACTCGACCCTGTTGGGAACCCGATCCGACCCTCTCGAAGATGCGATCCGCGATGCCACCTCGTGCGCGACGGCCTCCATCGTCTCGGGGGTCCAGTGGGTGTCCTGCTTCAGGAAGCGTGCTTCGTCGGACCCGCGTGAGGTGAACAGCGGCAGGAGATCGACGAACTCGATTCCCGCTCCGCTGAGATCCCTCGCAACGTCCTCCCAGGCTGAAGGCGGGGCGAGACCAGGGGTCATGCCGAGTCCCTCCCGACAGACCATCGGTTTGGTCGGGACGGGCACAAAAATCAGCGAAATGTTTCGCTTCGCGAGTTGGGCGGCAAAGTCTTTGATCACCGGCACGGGAGCCTGCCAGGACCGCTCCGCCTTTTCTCGGGCGACGGAGGCAGGTTCGACGTGATAGGGGCCCTTTCCAAAAATGGATTCGAGATCGGGACGATAGTAGAGCCAGCCTTCACGACCGACGTGGACCTTCCCGTTCCCCTCTCCGAAGAGTGCTGTCGCCAAAACCTGGTCCTGTTTTCGCCATTGTTCGAGCAGGGGTAGTTTCTTCGCGAGGTCCTCGAGGGAAACGAGACGTGCCTTCAGGTCGGGAAGATCCTTGCGGACGGATTCCGGTCGGTATCGGGGGAAAAGCAGGGACAAGGCAGGAAGGAGCAGGAAGATCAGAAACCCCGCCGTGGCGATCCCTGAAGTCTTGCGCCCGAGCCTCACTTCGTCCTCGAGCCAGTCGTGTTCGTACGGATTCTTCATCTCAGAACTGGAAATAGAGGAAAGGATTGAACCCCTGCAGTGCCATCACCCGGACACTAACAAACAGCAGCAGGAAACCGAGGACGACCTTTCCCGCGGTGACCGTTCGCAGAAACTGGCCGGAGTTCGGGAGGAGCCACGCCACGGCAGCGCAGCTCGAAATCTTGACGAGGCTCGTCGGTGACTCGAGAACCACCCCGAGGACGGTCGCCGCAGGCGTGCCGCCGGAGCGGCCGAACATGGCGCCGAGATAGGCGAGAGCCGATTCGAGATCGGGTGCCCGGAAGAAGACCCAGCCTGACAACACCACCAGCGTCGTCGCGACCCAGCCGACGGCGCGCGGCACGGGGAGTCGCCACCACCCTCGGGCCCAGCGCTCGAGGGCGAGGACGAGACCGTGGAGTCCGCCCCAGATGACAAAGGTCCACTGCGCTCCGTGCCAGAGTCCCCCGATGAGCATGACGAGCAGGAGATTCGCGTAGGTGCGGACCGAACCCACGCGATTTCCCCCGAGGGGTATGTAGAGGTAATCGCGCAGGAACGTCGAGAGGGAGATGTGCCAGCGACGCCAGAATTCGGTCAGGCTGGTGGATCGGTAGGGCGAGTTGAAATTCTCGGGAAAGCGGAAGCCCATCATTCTGCCCAAGCCCACGGCCATATCCGAGTATGCCGAGAAATCGAAGTAGATCTGCAGGGCGTATGCGAGGATGCCGATCCAGGCCTGGGAGGGAGTGAGCGATCCGGCTTCGAAAGCGAAATCGGCGAGGCGACCCATCGGATTTGCGAGGAGGATTTTTTTGGCGAACCCGTAATGAAAGCGAGTCAGGCCTGCCACAAAACCTTCGATCGAGTGCGTGCGCTCGCGCAACTGGTCGGCGACCGTGCCGTAGCGGACGATGGGCCCGGCCACCAACTGGGGATACATCGAGACGTAACAGGCAAAATCGAGAAAACTCCGCGCCCTCACGGCATGTCCTCGATAGAGATCGATGGCGTAGCTCATCGACTGAAAGGTGTAAAAGGAGATGCCGACGGGCAGGACAATGTGGCTGAGGAAGGGCGGCATCTCCACGGCACCGAATCCAAAGACAGTGGCAACCCGGCCAAAATTCTCCGAGAAGAAGACGGCGTATTTGAAGAAACCGAGGATGGCGAGATTCGAACAG
>CALDKL010000346.1 GCA_937898895.1 uncultured Verrucomicrobiae bacterium
CGGCAGGAAGAAATCGCAGCGAACAGTTCATGGCGGGAGAAAGGTTGGACAAGATGCCGGTTGCGGGAGAAGATCGAACCCTACCGGTACTCCGGGAATCATAGGGACGAACAGGCCTGATCGGCAATGCATTTTTTGACCCAGACTAAGAGGCTGTTGAAAAACCCCGCAGTGAAAAATCTTGGTTTGTTTTTGGCTGGGAAGCCAGCGGCTTCGCCGGAAGTGGTTTGGAACGCCCCTGCGGGCTGCGGCCCTTTTCCCGTCTGGCTTCGTTGCTCCTCAGTCGTGGGGGCAGCCCCACTCCTTCGTCGCGCCTCACCAAGCGGGAAAATGCCTCGCAGTTTTCCATCACGGGGTTTTTCAACAGTCTCCTAGAGTAGAACGTTTCAGAGCAATCGCAATCACCGGAGGACTCAAAGAGTCAGGTGGAAATGCAACTTTTCCGGCAATCTCTCCGTCGAGCATACCCTGTTGACTCGCGGACCGAAAACGGTTACAACATGCCTCCCTCCCTTGAGGAATATTTCGAAATCCGAACCAAATTTCATCCGACTTCTGCAGCCCCCGTGTTGACCTCTGGTTTTTCTGCCCGCGAGTCCGGAATTCCCTTGAAATGGGGTTTCCGGTCTCGTTGTTTTTGAGTTTTCCGCCCGTTTCATCTCATGTCCTCCCCTTCCTCCGCGACTCACGAGCCCCTGGCCATTGTCGGAATCGGCTGCCGTCTCCCCGGCGGCGTGAATGGCCCGGAGTCTTTCTGGCAGATGCTGGTGGAAGGTCGCTCGGGCATTGTCCCGGTGCCCGCAGACCGATGGAACCGCGAACGATGGCACCACGAAAACGTGGACATTCCGGGCAAGATGATCACAAAATGGGGAGGATTCATTCATGATTTTGATCGGTTTGATGCCCAATTTTTCGGCATTTCCCCCCGCGAGGCACTGCGCATGGACCCGCAGCAGCGCTGGTTGCTCGAAGCGGCCTGGGAATCGCTCGAGGATGCCGGGATTCCTCCGGTGAACCTGCGCGGCAGTCAGACGGCTGTTTTTGTCGGGATCGCCTCGAACGATTACGCCAATGTCGCCCAGAGCGATCCGCGCAACGTCGACGTGCACACCAACTCGGGCAGCACGCTCTCCATCGCCTCGAACCGGATTTCATATCTCTTTGATTTCAAAGGGCCTGCGGTCTCCGTGGACACGGCCTGTTCCTCGGCCCTCGTCGCCATCAACCTCGCCTGCGAGAGCATCTGGTCGGGCGAGTCGAGCATGGCTCTGGCCGGAGGGGTGAATGCGCTCCTCACCCCGGACGCCTCGATCGGGTTCTCGAAGGCCTCGATGCTCTCTCCCTCGGGCCAGTGTTTCGCCTTTGACGACCGTGCCAACGGCTATGTGCGCGGGGAAGGCGCGGGGATTTTTGTGATCAAACGACTCTCCGATGCCCAGAAGGACGGGGATCGGATCTATTGCACGATCCGCGCGGCGATCATCAATCAGGACGGGCACACCTCGTCCATGACGGTTCCGGGGGTCGAGACCCAGGCGAAGATGCTGGAAGATGCCTTTGCCCAATCCGGTCTCGAGCCGAAGCGGGTCCGCTACATGGAGGCGCACGGCACGGGAACTCCCGTCGGAGACCCGATCGAAACGAGGGCGCTCGGCATGGTGCTCTCGCGCGGCCGCGACGAAGGAGACACCTGCCTGCTCGGGTCGGTGAAGACGAATGTGGGTCACCTCGAATCGGGTTCCGGCGTGGCCGGAGTCGCCAAAGCGGCATTGGTGCTGCACCACGACATGGTGCCGGCGAGCCTCAATTTCAGGCGTCCGAATCCGAACATTCCCTTCGATGAGTTCAAGCTCAAGGTCTCCGCCGAACTTCAGCCCCTGCCTCATCTCGGGGATCATCCGCCCGTGGTCGGGGTCAACAGCTTCGGATTCGGCGGCACCAATTCCCACATCCTACTCGAGGCCGCTCCTCGGACACCCGCTACTTCGGACTCCGATCTACTGCCACGGGCCGTGCGTCCCGTGCTGCTGCCGATCTCGGGCCGCGTCGAAGGGGCTCTCCGCGACAACGTAATTCGATGGCGCCGCTTCCTCCGAGCCTCGGAAACCGATCTCGGCGAAATCGCCGCTGCTGCCGGGGAAAAGCGGGAACACCACGACCAGCGGCTCGCCTTTATCGGGCAGGATCGCGAGGATCTCATCCGGCAGATGACCGAGTGGCTCGCCGGGGGGGACCGGAGTCGCGTCCTTTCCGGGAAACCGGTGGCCGAACCGCACCCGCTGGTGTTTGTCTACACCGGACAGGGGGCCCAGTGGTGGGCAATGGGCCAACACCTTTTCGAGCGCGAACCCGTCTTCCGCAGGACGCTCGAGGAGATCGATTTCTACCTGAAACCCCTCGCTGGCTGGTCGCTCGTCGAGGAAATGACCCGCGACGAGAAGGCCTCGCAGATCCATCGAACGAACATTGCCCAACCCGCTATTTTCGGACTCCAGGTCGCTCTCACGGAACTCTGGAAATCCTGGGGCATCCAACCGGCGAAGGTGGTGGGTCACTCCGTCGGGGAAGTCGCCGCTGCCTACGTTGCGGGTGCCTATTCGCTCGAGGATGCGGTGAAGGTCATTTATCACCGCTCCCGACTTCAGGATCAAACCGGAGGGAAGGGGCGCATGGTCGCGGTGGGGATTTCCCAATCGGAGGCCCGCCGTGCCATCGCGGGACGGGAGGACAAGGTGCAGGTGGCCGTCATCAACAGCCCCGGCATGGTCACTCTGGCGGGCGATACGGAACCCCTCGAGGAACTCGTCGCCGGACTCGAGGAGCAGGGCAAGTTCGTCCGCTGGCTCCGCATCGACTACGCCTTCCACACGCATCAGATGGAGCCGATCCGCGAGGAACTGCTCGAAGTGCTGAAAGACCTTTCCCCCCGGGCCACATCCATCCCCTACATCTCCACTGTCACCGGCGGGATCTGCGAGGGGACGCGGCTGGACGCCGAATACTGGTGGCAGAATGTCCGCGAGGCAGTGCTGTTCGCCCCCGCCATTGCCGGATTGATCCGCTCCGGCGAAGATTCCTTCCTCGAGGTGGGACCGCATCCGGCCCTGCAAAATCCGATTCTGGAATGCCTCTCGGACCAGAACCGGAAGGGATTTTATTTTTCGAGTCTGAAACGCAAGTCCGACGAGTCTGTCGAGATGCTTTCCAGCCTCGCCCGGCTGCATCTCCAGGGATATTCGCTCGATTGGAAAGCCGTGAATCAGGCCAAGGGCGAGCCCGTGCGCCTGCCTACCTATGCCTGGCAGCGCGAGCGCTACTGGCTCGAATCGGCCGAGGGGCAGTATCTGCGTTGCGCCCCCATCGAGCACCCTCTGCTGGGGCTCGCCCAGACCGCACCCAAGCCAACCTGGCGTTTCGATCTCGATCCGCGTTATTTCTCCTGGCTGGACGACCACCGTTTCTGGAACAGCGTCGTCTTCCCCGCCTCCGGATACGGAGAGATCGGGCTGGCGATCGCACGCAAGCTCTTCCCCGGTGAAAACTATGCGGTCGAGGATCTGGAGATGAAGAAGGCGCTCTTTGTCTCCGAGGAAAAGGTGCCCACCGTCGAGGTCGTTTTCGATCCGGTTACCCGGATTTTCCAGGTGTTCAGCTCCACGGGAGACTACAAGGACTGGGATCTCAATTCCCAGGGCGTGCTCCGCAAGTTGCCGGTTCCGACAAATGCCTCGGTCGATCTCAACGAGATCAGGGCGGGATTGCCTCGTCATTTCACCCACGAGGAGTACTACGAGGACTACGAGGAGGCCGGGTATCAGTTCCGTCCTCTCTTCCAGCACCTGCAGAATGTATGGCGGAAGGACGGGGAATCCCTCGCCGAAATCGTTGCTCCGGACGGGCTGCGGGACACCATTCCCGATCACCACTTCCATCCCGCCGTCCTCGATGCCTGTTTCCACACCGTGAAAGGCGGGCAGGTCATCCCCGACGGAGCGCTGGCGACGGATTACTTCTATCTGCCCGCCTCGATCCGCAGCATCCGGCTCTACACCGACACTCCCCCCCTGCGGCTCTGGGGACACGCCAAAGTCGACTCGTCAAAGGATCGCGAATTCATCAGTGCCGATATCCGAGTCTACGATGATCGAGGCGATCTCGTCGCGGAGATCTATGGTTTCCGTGCGGATCGGGTCGAGCAGAACAGTGCCGACGAACTCGAGAAATGTCTCTACCGGGCCAAGTGGGAACCCCTCCGTCTCAAAGGCACCCGGGATCAGGGCGATGCCG
>CALDKL010000347.1 GCA_937898895.1 uncultured Verrucomicrobiae bacterium
GCTGCGCACCAACTCATCCATGTCATGCGCCTGTTCCTGCGGAACGGTCGCGGCGGGGGTGGCATCACCTGTGGCGAAATCCTCGAGATCCTTGTTGCGCAGGTCGATGATCGCGTTGTTCCGTTGAATTTCGTAGCGGTAGTATTCCTTCTCCGCATCCGGCAAAGTCGGGGACTGCAGTTTTCCATTCAGATACACGTTGCGCTGCTGCATCTGGTCGATGCTGTCCTTCAACGCCTTGTCCACCCCTTCGCGTGCCTGGTCAGTGTTGCGCGAGTCGCGACGATTTTGTTTCCATTCTGGGCTGATTTCTTCGTTCGCGTAGAGAAGCCCATTCCAGCCCGGCGTCAAAGATGTCTCGTACTTTGCTAGTTCCTGAGGATCCGGAAAGGATTTTGCGATCTCGAGGATCTGGTCCACCCGCTTTTCCACCCGTGCGTCGAAGATGGCAAGATCCTTCTCCAGAGTGTCCTTCGATTGGTCCGATTTTCCCGTGCGCAGTTCCTCGCGGAGGGTATCGCGATGCTGGTTGTAGTATTCGATCGTCTTTCGCAGCCCCTTCATCACCTCTACCTTCGTGTTTGCCACGCGAACCTTCGATGTTTCCGAATCCTTCACCTTGCTGATCATGTTCACGATATCGTCCACCCCCTTCTCGACCCGAGCATCCAGGGCGCGGATGTCCGCAACGATGTTTTGTGCCCGGTTTTCCCGTTGCTTGATGTGGGTCTCAAGGTTGACGACGGATTGTCGTCGGGCAGCGAGTTCCTCTGCAGGGAGTGCGGGAATCGTGTCTTGGCCGTGCAGGAGTGGCGGGATGACGACGGCGAGGAGGGGGAGGAGAGAATGGGGGATCTTCATCGGGTCAGATCAGGATAGAGGGGGAGGGACCTGAAAATCAAGGACAGATTGGGTTTGTTCGGATTTGATCGCGTCGGAAGAGATCAACCCGAAATCGCGTCGACGAGCGAGGTAACGCGGTCGATGCGCCGACCGAGCTTCTCCTCGATTCCCTCGGTTCGGAGAGTGTCGCGCACCGAGGAGCGAGGTTCAGCAATGATGAGGGCGATGCCACGTTTTTGCATCTCCTCGTGAAGACTCCCGACGAGACGGGCTCCGGCCATATCGATCATCGGCGAGGTCGAGAGGTCCCAGACAATTCGGTGAAGCGTCTTGCCGGAGGCGTCGACCTTTGCAACGACCGTGTCAAAGATGTGTTCGGCATTGAAATAGACAAGGCTGGCTTCCACGCGGAAGGCGAGAACGCCCTGGATCGGTTCATTGTCCGGATGTCGGGCGGCGTCGGAATACCGGGTCGTTCCGGGGATACGTCCGAGGAAGGCGACATGAGGACGTGAGGCTCGACGGATGAGGAGGACCATGGAGATGACGGCCCCGATGAGAACTCCTTGCAGCAACCCCGCCCAGAGCACGCCCGCGAGCGCCGTCATGGCGACGAAGAATTCGCTGCGGTGGGCTCTCCACAGGTGCGCGAGTTCCTTTGCCTTGAACAGGCTGAGCACTGCCATGAGGACAATGGCGGCGAGGACGGGCTGGGGGAGATCGCGCAGGAGATCGGTAAAAAAGAGGGAGACGATGAGAATGATCCCCGCGGCAATCAGGCCCGAGATCGGGGTGCGGGCACCTCCGCTCTCGTTCACCAGGGACTGGGACATGCCGCCGCTGATGGGGAAACCCTGCCCGAGACCCGAGGCGAGGTTGGCTGCGGAGAGGGCGAGGAGTTCCTGATTCGCCTCAAAGCGATAGCCGTGTTTCTCGGCGAACATGCGCCCGATCGCGGCCGATTCGACCGCACCGAGAAGGAAACAGGCCAGCGCGAGCGGAAGGAGTTCGTGTACGTCGGCGTGGCTGACCGAAGGGAGGGAGGGAAGGGGAATGCCTTTGGGAACCTCTCCGAGCATCTTGACCCCGAGAGCACCGAGGCCGAGCCATGAGGCGGCGACGATCCCGCCGATGACGACGAAGAGGGCGACCGGCTTGTTGGGGAGGAGTTTTTTCCCGAGGAACAGTAGGGCAAGTGCGGTCACACCGACGACGAGGGAGGTTTGGTGGGTTTCCCCGATATGTTTGAGAAAGGTGGCCATGCGTTCCCAGAAATCTCCGTGCCCTCCCTTCACTCCGAAGAGCTTGGGCAGTTGGGAACTGGCGAGATGCAGGGCGACGCCCGCCTTGAATCCGAGCATGACAGTCTCGGAAATGAAATTGACCGCCGCACCGGCCCGGACGAGCCACGCGAGGAATGCGATGAGAGCGACGAGCAGGGCAGTGCAGGCGGCCATCGCCACATATCGCGCCGGATCGCCATCGGCCATGCCCCCGAGGGTCGAGCCGATCAGGAGCGAGATCGCCGAACTGACGGTGATGGAGGTTTGTCGCGAGCTACAGAAGAGCCAGAAGACCAGCCCGCCAAAAAGGCAGGCGTAAAGGCCCGCCTGCGGAGGCAATCCAGCGAGCGCCGCATCGCCGAGTGCTGCGGGCAGCAGGTAGGCGGAAAGGGTGATGCCGGCGGCGAGATCGGCTCTGAGCCAGGAGCGTTCGTAGCTACGCAACCAGGTCCGTGCGCCGAGGATAGGACGCCAGCGGCCTGATCCGGTCGTTTCCGTAGACTCGGGAGATTCGCTCATCGCGAAGGTGGCATGTTGGATCTCACTTTTCGCCGAGCAGCTCTGCTTTTACCGCCGCAAGATCCTTGCGATGAGAGGCCCCCACCTTCGGATACCCTAGGTTCAGTGAGTCGAGAGCCTCGATCACCGCTGCGGCCACGACG
The DNA here is from genome assembly GCA_937898895.1 of uncultured Verrucomicrobiae bacterium. GTDB lineage: Bacteria > Verrucomicrobiota > Verrucomicrobiia > Verrucomicrobiales > DEV007 > Arctic95D-9. The sequence goes on from CALDKL010000347.1 coordinate 2,789, forward strand.
ACGCGGGTGAACCACTTGTTGTTCGCGGGAATGACATGCCATGGACTGTCTTCGGTCGCCGTCTCGCGGATCATCTCTTCATAGGCATGCATATATTCCTTCCAGTAGCCCCGTTCGTGTGCGTCTGCAGTTGAGAACTTCCAGTTCTTGTCCGGGTTGTCGATCCGCTCGAGGAATCGCTTCTTCTGTTCGTCTTTCGAGACGTTGAGGAAGAACTTCCTGATGATCGTTCCGTTGCGCGTCAGGTGATTCTCAAAATTCCGGATGTCTTCAAAGCGCTCTTTCCAGATCCGCTTGCCGATACACTTTTCCGGTAGTTTCTGTTTCGCGAGAATCTCCGGATGGACGCGAACGACGAGCGTTTCCTCATAGTAGCTGCGGTTGAAAATG
>CALDKL010000348.1 GCA_937898895.1 uncultured Verrucomicrobiae bacterium
CGTGGAGCCGCTCTTCACCGTGATGGGCACGGGTTGCGAGACCGTCCGGCGTGTGAAGACGGATCGAGGCGACATGGTCATCGGCGTGTGGCCCGGCGGTCGCATCGGCACCTTCCGCGATTTGCGCGGTGGCAAGTCCGACTTCAAGACCGTCATCTACGGCAGCAAGGGCATGGTTACGGACACCGCCTCCGGCTACGCGCCGTTGCTCACCGAGATCATTCAGTTCTTCAAAACCGGCAAGCCACCGGTCTCTGCGGAAGAGACCATCGAAATCTACGCCTTCATGAGCGCTGCCGACGAGTCCGCCGCGCAAAACGGAGCCGCCATTTCCATCCCCGACACCATCAAGCGCGCACGCGCCAAGTGATCCTCCCGCAAACCACAATCCCAGAGCATCCCAACTAACATGAACACCCACACCACCCGCATGGATCGCCGGTCATTCCTCACCCGCAGCCTGGCCGCAGGCAGTGCGCTGGGGCTCGCGCCCTTCGCCCGCGCACTCGGCGCCAATGACGACATTCGCGTCGCCGTCGTCGGTTTCCGGGCGCAGGGCGGCGTCCATCTGAAAGCCCTGCGGGAGCTGCCCGGCGTGCGCGTCGTCGCCGTCTGTGACGTGGATCAGACCGTGCTGGATCGCGAAATGGCCAGATCGGCGGGCAAGGGTGAAAAAATCACGCCCTACACCGACATTCGCAGGCTGCTCGAAGACAAGAACATTGATGCCATCACCATCGCCACGCCCGACCACTGGCACGCGCTGATGACCATCTGGGCCTGCCAGGCCGGGAAGGATGTGTATGTCGAAAAACCCATCTCGCACAGCCTGTGGGAAGGCCGGAAAATGGTCGAAGCGGCCCGCAGATACAACCGCATCGTCCAATACGGCAATCACAACCACGGGCATCACACCGGCGAGCCGCAGATCGAGGCCGGGCAGCTCGGCAAAATCCAGGTCGTCTGGTCCGCCTTGAACCGCAAACGCGAGAGTATCGGCAAAGTCACCGGGCCGCAAACCGTGCCCGCATCCGTCAACTACGACCTCTGGCTCGGCCCGGCAGCGCAGGCCCCGCTCATGCGCAAACAGCTCCACTACGACTGGCACTGGGACTGGGCCACCGGCACGGGCGAACTCGGCAACAACGGCATCTATCAACTCGACGAAGTCCGCCTCGCCCTCGGTCAAAAAACACTCCCGCGCCGCGTGCTCAGCCTCGGCGGGCGCTTCACCTTCGACGACGACGGCCAGACGCCCAACACCCAGCTTGCGCTCTTCCAATACGAACCCGGCCCGCTCGTCATTTTCGAGCTGCGCAACCTCCCGTCGGAGAAAGGCCCGAAAACCATTGATCGGCGGATCAAGTGCGAACGCGGCGAGGCCGCCTTGCCAAAACCCGGCGGCAAAGCCGGCGACACTGGCGGCTTCTCCGCGCACAAAGGTCATCTCCACAACTTCATCGCCACCGTCCGCAGCCGCAATCTCGCCGAACTGCGCGCCGACATCCTGGAAGGCCATCTTTCCACCGCTCTGGTCCACATGGCCAACGCCTCCTACCGCGTCGGCACCTCGCATTCAGCGGATGAAAGCCGCGACGCCATCAAGGATCGCGGCAACGAAGCCTTGGAAACATTCGGCCGCTTGCAGGAGCACCTGACCGCCAACGGAGTCGATATCGCGAAGTCGCGCTTCACCCTCGGCCCGTGGCTCGAAATGGATGCCGAACGCGAGCAGTTCGTCGGCGCTACGGATGCCGTATCGAAGGCCAACGCCCTGCTGCGCGGCCAACATCGCGCGCCCTTCACCATCCCGGAACGGATCTGACGCGCTCCCCCCGCAGAAAGCCATGAAACACTCGCTCGCTTTGCTGCTGGTCTGCGCCGTCCAAAGCGGAGCGGCCGAAACCCCGCAGGCTCTCCCCGCGAAGCTCCAGTCGTTCTTCACTCCGCCGGCGGAGTTCGCCGGACAGCTCGGAAGCTATGCGTCGCCGTTGAAATTTTACGATGGCCGTCCGGTGGCGTCCCCGGCGGAGTGGCCGGCGCGCCGCGCGGAGATTTTGAGATACTGGCACGACCAGATGGGCCCGTGGCCGGAGTTGCTCGCGCGTCCAAAGCTCGAGCTTTCGGAACGGCAGGTGCGCGAAGGCGTCACGCAGCATCGCGTGAGCATCGAAGTCGCGCCGGGCGTGATGCAGAACGGCTTCCTGCTCGTGCCGCCCGGCCCTGCCCCCCGGCCCGCCGTCCTCGTGCCCTTCTATGTGCCCGAGGTGAGTGTCGCCTACGACGGCCCGCGCCCGCTCGAGGGACAGGCGAAGAAGATGATGACGGAGGGCAGTCGCGGCAAGGATCGCGATTTTGCGCTGCAACTGGCGCGGCGCGGTTTCGTCACCCTCGCGATCGGCTCGCCGGGCGGCGACGCGTATCAGCCCGGCCGGACGCGCTGCCAGCGGCTGAGCTACGCCGCCTACGTCGCGGCCAATTGCCACACCGCGCTGGCACAGCGGCCCGAGGTCGATCCCGCGCGCATCGGCGTGATGGGGCATTCGTATGGCGGCAAGTGGGCGATGTTCGCATCGTGCCTCCACGAGAAGTTCGCCACGGGCGTGTGGTCCGACGGCGGTATCGTCTTCGACGAGTCGCGCGGAAACGTGAACTATTGGGAGCCGTGGTATCTGGGGTTCGACCCGAAGACCGAACGCAAACGCGGCCTCGTCAAACCCGACAATCCGCGCACCGGCGCCTACAAGGCGATCTTCGAGAGCGGGCATGACCTGCACGAGCTTCACGCGCTGATGGCGCCGCGGCCGTTCCTCGTTTCCGGCGGCGCGGAAGACTTCCCCGCCCGCTGGGTCGCGCTCAACCACGCGGTCGCGGTGAACGACTTCCTCGGCCACAAGAACCGCGTCGCGATGACAAACCGCCGCGAGCATTCGCCGAACCCGGAGTCAAACGAGCAGGCGTTCGCGTTTCTCGAGTTCGTCCTCGGGCCGGTCACGCCACCTCCAGCGCCAAGATGAAGAACTGCAATCCGCGCAACCTCCCGCAACCCCAACTGCATCACTCCATGAACCTGCCCCGACTCCCTTTCCTTGCCCACACCCTTCACCATCCCGGAGTGGGTTTGAAGTGCATGACCATCACCCTCCATATCACCCGTGCTCTCATCTTCGCCGCCGTGTGCTTCGGGGCGCTCCTCCCCGGCTTGCTCGCCGCCGAGGCCACCGGGCCGCTCCGCGTCCATCCGGCCAACCCGCGCTATTTTGCCAACGCCGCCGGGAAGGCCGTGTATCTGACCGGCTCGCACACCTGGCCCAACCTCCAGGACATGGGTGTGACCAATCCGCCGCCGATCTTCGACTTCGACACCCACCTCGATTTCCTCGCGCAGCACGGCCACAATTTCATCCGCCTCTGGCGCTACGAGCTCATCAAATGGACGCGGTGGAGCGAGAAGGATGCGCCCGTGCGCTACATCGGCCAGCACCCCTGGCGGCGCACCGGGCCGGGCGTGGCCTTCGACGGCCTGCCGAAGTTCGATTTCACGCAGTGGGACGAGTCGCACTTCGAGCGCCTGCGCGCGCGCGTCCGAGCTGCCGGAAAGCGCGGCATTTATGTCTCGATCATGTTCTTCGAGGGCTGGTGCCTGCGGATCAAGCCCAGCAGTTGGGACGGGCACATGATGCATGCCGCCAACAACATCAACGGCATCGACGGCGACCCCGATGGCGATGGCTTCGGCCTTGAGGTGCAGATGCTCCGGATCCCCGCGATCACCGAGCTGCAGCGGGCCTACATCCGCAAGGTCATCGACACCGTGAACGACCTGGACAACGTGCTCTACGAAATCTCCAACGAGAGCCTGTATCATCCCGACATCCTGAAGTGGCAGATCGAGATGATCCGCTACGCGAACGAATACCAGGCCGGCAAACCGCGGCAGCATCCCGTGGGCATGACTAATCTCGTAGCGATGACTCAAAAGGACAAAGCCGCAACCAATGAGGTCTTGTTTGCCAGCGCCGCGCAGTGGGTTTCACCCGGTGCGATTCCTTTTGGGGCGGCTGATGTCTATTCCGTCAACCCGCCCGTCACCACGGGCGACAAAGTCGTCATCCTCGACTCCGACCACACCTGGAACAACGCGTGCATGACGCGGACGAGCAAGCTGCGCGCAGATCACGCGTGGGTATGGAAAAGTTTTCTGCGCGGCTACAACCCCATCTACATGGACCCGCTCGATCACGAGGAGCCCGATGGCGTGCTGGCCTATGCCAAGGCCAACGCCTACGCCGTCGTGCTCGCCCGCCCCGCGATGGGCCACACCCGCACCTACTCCGAGCGGATCGATCTGGCGGCCATGACGCCGCGAAACGATCTGGCCTCGACGGAATACTGCCTGGCCAATCCGGGCCGCGAATACCTCGTCTATCTGCCCGACGGCGGCGAGGCGGCGGTGGACTTCACCGCCGCGCGCGGTGTGCTCACCGTCGAGTGGTTCAATCCGAGGACAGCGGAGAAGAGCGAAGGCGAGCGGGTAAAAGGCGGGGCGAAACGCACGTTCCGAGCACCGTTCACAGGCGATGCGGTGCTTTACCTGAAGGCGGAGTGAGCACCTGAACAAAGAATGAACATCCAGCGTCATTCAAACTCGTGAAACCCGCCGTTAAAGTGAGGATTCAGGGAGGAAAATGATGGTTTTGACGCGCCGCCTGATCATGACCTCAAACCCACGCCTTCTCCTCATCTGGGTGTTCTGCGCGTCGTTCCAGGCCGCAGGGGCGGAGATGAATTTCGACAAGGACGTGCGGCCGATCCTGGCGCGGTGCGTGAAGTGCCACGGGCCGGAGAAACAGAAGGGTGGACTGCGGCTCGATTCGCGGGCCGGAGCGGTCGGCAAGGGCGATTCGGGCAGCGAGGCGATCGTGCCGGGCGAGGCCGCCGAGAGCGAGTTGATCCGACGAATCGAGTCGAAGGATGACAGCGAACGGATGCCGCCGAAGGGCGAACCGCTGTCGCCCGAACAGGTCGCGATGCTTCGTCTGTGGATCGACCGGGGACTGCGCTGGCCGGAGTCGCCTGGGGCGGTGGCGGCGGGACGCAGCGAGATGGTGGTGACGGCGGAGGATCGTCAGCATTGGTCGTATCGCCCGCTCGCTGCGGTCAAACCGCCGGTGGTCGAGGATGACGACTGGTGTGCGACGGAGGTGGATCGCTTTGTGCTCGCCGGGCTGGAGGCCAAGGGGCTGCGTCCCAATCCGCGTGCCGATCGGCGCACGTTGATCCGCCGCGTGTATTTCGACCTGATCGGCCTGCCCCCCACTCCGGAGGAGGTGGAGTCCTTTGCCTCCGATCCGAAGGAGACCGCGTATGCGGAACTCGTGGACAAGCTGCTCGACAGCCGGCACTACGGCGAGCGGTGGGGGCGGCACTGGCTCGATCTGACGCGCTATGCCGACAGCGATGGACTGGAGACGGATGCCGAACGCCCGAATGCCTGGCACTACCGGGATTTCGTCATACGCGCGTTCAACGACGATCTCTCCTTCCAGACCTTCGTCCGCTGGCAACTGGCCGGGGATGAGTATGAGCCAGACGATCCGCGCGCCCTCGCCGCCACCGGGTTTCTCACCACGGCACCCATTGAGATGCTCGCGCCGAAGCTGTTGGAGGAAGAACGCCTGCGGTTGCGGTTCAATGAACTGGACGACACGGCGGTGACGACGACAGCGGCGTTCCTGGGCCTGACGCTGGGCTGTGCCCGGTGTCACGACCACAAGTTCGACGCGATCCCGACCCGCGACTATTACCGGATGCAGGCGGCGTTCATCGGCACGGCCCGCGGCGACGTGTTCCTCGCTTCTCGCGAAGCGGTCGCCAAGTTCCAAAAGGAAGACGCGGCATGGAACTCGAGGGTCAAACCGATGCAGAAGAAGCTCGACGACTGGTTGACCGCAACGAAGGCGACGCACGAAGCCGGATTGCGTCGTAGAAAGATCGAAGCCCTCCCCGTCAGCGATGCGGACAAGACCGTGCTCAAGGAGCGGCCCGAATCGGAGCAGGGCAAAAAGCTCGGCCGGACGCACGAGAAGAAGCTGGCACTGACGGATGCCGACTTCCGCAGCGTTTTCACCCCGGAACAACGGAGCCATTGGGATGCCTTGCAGAAGGAGCTCGATCTGGCGAATCGCTCGCGGCCACGGTCACCCGACAAAGCCCTGGCGATCACCGAGACGAGCCGCGAGCCGCAGGAGACCTGGCTGCTGAATCGCGGTGATTTCTCCTCGAAGCAAGAGCGCGTCGAGCTGGGATTCCTTACCGTGCTCACCGGCACCCGCTCGGCGGACGATTACCGCGCATCCGCACGGAGGGAAGCTCCATCGGTTCCGAGTTCGCACCAGCGCCGCGCCTTGGCGGAGTGGATGACCGATACGGAAGAGGGGGCGGGCGCACTTTTGGCCAGAGTGTTCGTGAACCGCGTGTGGCAGCATCACCTCGGCGAGGGCTTGACTCGGACGGTGAATGATTTCGGGGTGCGGTCGGAGCGTCCCTCCCATCCGGAACTGCTCGAGTGGCTCGCCCGGGATTTTGTCGACGGCGGCTGGCGGCTCAAGCGGCTGCACCGGCAGATTCTGATGAGTTCGGTCTACCAACAGGGCACCGAGTTCGACGCGGCTCGTGCGAAGATCGATCCCGAGAACCGTCTGCTGTGGCGGAGGCGTCCGCTGCGAATGGAGGCCGAGATCCTGCGAGATGCGGTGCTCGCGGTGAGCGGCACGCTCAATCTGGAACCCTTCGGCCCTGCATTCAAGCCGCCGATCCCGCCCGAAGCCATGCTGGCGCGCAACACCAAGGGTGTGACCGAGTCTGGATGTAACTAAGTCGTACAACTTTTTTCGTGTTTGTT
>CALDKL010000349.1 GCA_937898895.1 uncultured Verrucomicrobiae bacterium
ATCTCATCCGGCTTCATTTCCAAATAAGCGGCCAATTCCGCCGCCGACCGCCGTTCCATCTCATCCACCGGGATCACGGCCAGATCTTTCGAGCTGTCCATCCGGCCAAACAAAATCGGCAGGCTTTCCCGGGCGATAAAAACAAAAATCAACAGGGTCGTCACGATCGCCGAGAGAGACACCAGGAAGATCGCCTTTTCCGCCAGCCACTCCAGAGGCCGGGCACGATGCCCGCGCTTTAGGCCCAACCAGTGGGGCGAGCCGCGATGGGGCAATGGATGACGATTCGACATGTGGCAATGAGGAGGCTCTGGTAAACGAGGATTGTCCAATGTGCCAACCATCCCGCGTGACAGTTTTGTCACACGGGATGGCGTGCCTCAGGATATCAACGTTTCAGGGAGAAATAACCGACTCCCTCGACGACCTTCTGACCTTCTTCACTCTTGATCCAGGTCAGAAACCTGGCGATTTCGCCTTGGTCGATGGCGGGATTCGCATAGATGTAGAGACTGCGCGAGATCGGATAGCTCCCGTTCTGCACCGTCACAGCGGTCGGCTCCACCGCCGGAGCGGAATCATCCGTCTTCACAAACAGGTGTTTGGCACCCGCGCCATAGGCGGCACCACCGTATCCGATGCCGTGGGGGTCTTTGGCCACCGCCTGGAGAACTGCCGCGGTGCCGGGCATCGTTTGCGCCCCGGCCGCAAAATCCTTCTTTTTCAGGACATGTTCCTTGAAGAATTCATAGGTGCCGCTGCTGTTCTCCCGGCTGTAGAGCACGATGGAGGCGTCCGGCCCGCCGACTTCTTTCCAGTTCGTCGTCTTGCCGGTGAAAATCGCGTCCAGTTGCGCCAGGGTCAGCTCCTTCACCGGATTGGCCGTGTTCACATACACCGCCAGGCCGTCGAGGGCGACGACATGCTCGTTCGGCTTTTGCTTGAAGGCCTTGATGCAGTTCAGCACCTCTTCCGATTTGATCGGACGCGAGGCGTTGCACAAATCGGTGGTGTTGTTTTGCAGGGCGGCGAAGCCGGTCCCGGTGCCGCCGCCGGTGACCTGGATCGTGATGGCAGGGTTCGCTGCCATATAGGTTTCCGCCCATTTCTGGGCGAGAATGACCATGGTGTCGGAACCTTTGACGGTGATTTTCGCGTCGTCGCCGAGAGCGATCCCGCCGATCAGGGCCACGCAGGCGAGGGGCAGGAGGTGAATGAGTTTCATGAGGGGGATGTGGTTGCTTTTGTGGTTTGTTTGTTAGGCGGATCGTTGGATCCACCGAACTCTTGCCCGTAACAATCGCGCCCGGCAATCGACTCCCGGTGACAATGCTGTCACAGACACCTCCTCCTGATTTTCCGGGTGAGGTGCGCGGGATCGGCGCAGTCTCGGGATACGCGATGCCGCAGGAAGGTGCGGTGCTTCCGGCGTTTCCGTATCGATGTGTTGTTGCTACACTGGCTGTGGCATGAAACATCGCCTTGTTCCTGGACTGGTCCTGATCTTCCTGCTCGGTTTCGTCGTGTGGTGGCAGCGCCCCCGTCCTCTGCCATCGGACTCTCGCCGGGTCGTGATCGAGCCAACGCCGCTGCGGATCGGGCCGGAAGCTCCGCGTGAATGGGCCGATGGTGACGCGCGTCCCATCGCGGCACCGCGTTACGAAAAGACCTTCCTTGCTCCCCCCGGCACAAATTTCCGGCTCCTGTCCATTCGGCAGGAAGGGGTGAAACGGAATTGGGGAGTTTTTCTCAATGACCGCAAGCTCGGTGCGCTTGTTCTCGATGAAACCGCGCTCGAACACCTCGTCGAAGTTCCGACCGGATCCCTGCGGGAAGGGGAGAACACTCTCCGCATCGAAGCCCCGAAGGATCCCGACGACATCGTCATCGGTCCCGTATCACTGATCGATGCGGAACGCTCCGAATGGCTCGCAGGTGGCAGCGTGTCCATCACCGTGACCGACGCGGCGAGTCATCGGCCCTTGCCCTGCCGCCTCACCGTCACACAACCCGACGGCACGCTCGTCGCTCTCACTGCAACACCGGAGAACGAGACGGCCGTCCGGCCTGGGGTGGTCTACACACGACAGGGCAGGGCGACGCTCACCCTCCCGGTCGGAGAATATCGCGTCCAGGCAGGGCGGGGGTTCGAATGGGGGCTTGCCTCGGCAAGGGTTCGGGTCAGCCCGGGGAGTTCGCAGAGTCTCGCTCTTTCCCTTCTCCGCGAAGTTGATACGAGCGGATGGATCGCGGTCGACAGTCATATCCACACCCTCGCCTTGAGTCGGCATGGTGATGCGACCTTGCAGGATCGCGTTCTCACGATCGCGGGGGAGGGCATCGAACTGGCCATCGCCACCGAACACAATCATCACGCCGACTACGGACCTGCGGCGGAGGCGGCGGGGTTGCGCGGCGAGTTTTCCACCGCCGTGGGAAATGAAGTGACGACGAAACAGGGACATTTCAACGCCTTTCCGATCGCACCGGGTGCTCCGGTGGTGAATCCCCTCGAGGACGATTGGGCAACGCTGTTGCCCGCGATTCGCGCAACCCCGGGGGTCCGCGTGGTCACCCTGAATCATCCGCGCGATCAACATTCGGGGTTTGTCCCGTTCGGCGAGGGGGAGTTCGATGCGGCGACCGGGATTCACCGACGCGAAGCCGATCTCCGGATCGATGCGATCGAGGTGATCACCTCCGGGGCGATGCAGTCCGACATCGAGTTGCTCTACCGCGATTGGTTTGCCCTGCTCAGACGCGGCCACCGGATTTCCGCCGTCGGTGCGAGCGACAGCCATGATGTGACCCGTTTCTTGCTTGGTCAGGGGCGCACCTACGTTGCTGCTCCCGACGAGGATCCGTCGCGGATCGATCTCGACAGGGTCTGGTCCAGTTATGAACAGGGTCGCGTGCGGGTCAGTCTCGGTCTGCTCGCCGATCTGCGCGTCGACGGAAAGGTCGGGGTCGGCGAGACACTCACCGATCCAGGCGAGATTCTCCAGGTCGAGGCCCTGGTGAGCGGCCCCTCGTGGACACGGGCGGACCGGGTCGCCCTGTACGCAAATGGAGAGGTGGTCCGCGAGGAGAAGCTTTCCGATCGGGGCAGGGCAGGGGAGAAAGCGCGCCTGACTTGGGAGATTCCACGTCCGGCCAAAAACACCTTTCTCGTGGTGATCGCGACCGGTCCGGGACCAAGCGAAGCGTTCTGGCCGATTCCGCGACCGTTCCAGCCCACCCATCCGGTTTTCGAGCCTCGCGTGATCGGATCGACCAATCCGGTGTGGATTGTCGTCGAGGGCGAAGGGGACGCAAAAGAGGGACTTTGACAAAGGCGGAGAAACGGATGCATTAGTCTTTCATGCGAGTCCGACCCTATGTTTGTTTCCTTGCCGTTTCCCTTGCCCTTGCCCTGGCAGGGGTAGGCCGGGGCGATGAGGTCAAGTCGCCCGACGCACCCGTGGTCGAACGCAACGTCCCCGTGGCGATGCGCGACGGGGTCACCCTGGCCACCGATCTCTATTTTCCCGCAAAGGACGGGGTGAAGCTCGAGGGCACGTATCCCGTGATCCTCACCCGGACGCCCTACAATAAGTCAGGTGCGGCCAAACAGGCCGAATACTTCGCCCGACACGGTTACGTCTTTGTCGCGCAGGACTGCCGAGGGCGCTATGCCAGCGAGGGTGTCTGGCATTGGATGACCGACGATGGGAAGGACGGTGCCGACTGCGCCGCATGGATCGGGAAGCAGTCCTGGTTCAGCGGAAAAATCGGGATGATCGGCACCTCCTACGTCGGCGGCACCCAACATGCTCTCGCCCTGGAAGGGGCAAAGGAACTCGCCACGGTCATCCCTGTCGATGCCGTGTCGAATTGCGGGGTGCAGTCGATGCGAAACGGAGGGGCCTTCGAACTTCGTTTCTGGAATTGGATCATGCTGAACGCCGCGAACGGCTCCCAGGCCGGAAAAGATCCGGCTACGGCGGCCATGTTGAAGGAAATGAGCGCAAACCGCCTTCACTACCTCGCGCAGCTTCCTCTCCGTCGCGGCATGACTCCGCTGCAGTTCGCCCCGGAATACGAAGATTGGCTCATCGAAGCGATGCGCCACGGGAAAAATGACGCGTTTTGGGCGCAGAATCACATCCTCGGCCAGGCGGAGTCGTATCAGGACATCCCGGTCTATCTCGTGGGCGGTTGGTATGATTCCTGGGCGGGAAATACCACAGCGAACTTCAGGGTTCTTTCCAGGGCGATGAAGAGTGATGTCTATCTCATCATGGGGCCCTGGATCCACGGCCAGCAGCGAGACTCCGCGCATGGGCAGGTCGATTTTGGGAAGGATGCGGCCATCCCCGACGAGCTTGCGTGGAGACTTGAATGGTACGATCACTGGCTGAAAGGCAAAGACAACACCGTGGGCAAGGCCGCTCCGTTTGCGAGCAGGGTGCGGATTTTCACGATGGGCACCGGCGACGGGCACAAGACGAAAGAAGGAATGCTTTTCCACGGCGGTGTCTGGCACGACGAAGAGACCTGGCCCCCCGCAGCCGCACAGGTGAGACCGTTCTATTTCGGGGCGGGTGGCACCCTGACAAATACTCCTCCGGCAGTCGACGGCGGGGGCACGACCTACACCTTTGATCCCTCCGATCCCGTTCCCACCATCGGCGGAAACATCTCCAGCGGAAACGACATTCTGCTCCAGGGTGCCTGGGATCAGCGCGGCGGGGAGCATGTGTGGAACTTCAAAACGCCCATCCCTCTCACCGCGAGAAACGACATTGTTGTCTTCGAGACCGAGCCGCTTGAAGAGGATCTCGAGGTCACCGGCGAGATCGAGGTGAAACTCTGGGCCTCCTCCAGTGCCGTCGATACGGACTTCACCGCCAAGCTGGTCGACGTTTACCCCGCGAGCAGCGACTGGCCCGGCGGATTCGATCTGAAGATCACCGAAGGCATCCTGCGGGCCCGTTTTCGTGAATCCCTGACGGAAGAGAAGCCTATGGTGCCTGGCACGGTCTATCCCTTTGCGATCCGGCTCTACCCGACAAGCAACGTGTTCAAGAAGGGCCATCGGCTCCGCGTCGAGGTCAGCAGCAGCAATTTTCCACGGTTCGACGTGAATCCAAACACGGGGGAGCCACTCAGCGAGAATCGTCGTTCCGTCGTTGCGGAAAATACGATCCGACATGATGCCGAGCATGCCTCGGCCATTCTCCTGCCGGTGAGGAAACAGTAAGGTGTGGCATGATGGTCTCGGTTCCAACTTGGCCGCGAAGGAAGTTTCCGGTGATCCTGGCGGCGGGTCTGTGGATCTGCGGAGACGGCGTGGCGGCGGGCCTGAGCGACTGGCAGGCGAAGCAGGTCCCCCGCCTGCGCATCGCGGCCTCACCCTATCCGAACCACCTTCTCGAAGTGCTCTCCTCCGAGACCGACTTTGGCGAACATCTCTATCGCGTGAGAATCGACACCCTCGGCATGGGCCCCTCCAGCGAGACGAGCCGCGGCCATTTCTACACCCTGCGGGCCGGGTTTCTCGATCTCGCCCACATTCGCAGAATGATCGATCTGGCGGGGTATCTCCACTACCACCTCCGCGAGGCGCTCGGGTCGGGAAAAACACACTTCCGCTTCGAAAATATCGATCACACGACCTATCATTGCGATCTTTCCTATCCAAGCTTCTGGGCGCGGCTCTCCCTGGGGGAACGGACTCGGCTCATCGACGAACTTTCGCGGCGCGGTGCGCTCGAGGCAGCCTTCGATTTCAGCAATTGGCGGGAGATCCTCACCTGGTATGATTTTCACAATGTGCCCGGACTGAAGGAGAAGAGTTCGGCATTTTCCTTCGAGGATGTTCCCTCCCATGCCGTCGGGCTCGCCGTGGTCGGTCGGGTGCTGCGCGATCCGGACTGCCCCTTTGATGAGGCCGTCACGCGGGAACTCGACCGCGAACTCGACCGGCTGGAGGTGGCAACGAAGTCGGTCTATCAGGAGGCGATGGATCTCACCGAGGGGCGCTGGTGGGGGCCAAAGGCCTGTCTCCGGCGCAATCTCGACACGGGTCTGGACGACGGCTTCATCGATCCGTGGATCGTGCCGGGACTCGGAGCGGAGAGCCGCGTTGCCGCAGTGCGGTATCCCGCTCCGGACCGCAACGATCGCGACATCGCCGGGCACGACTGTCGCGGATTTCTGACCTTTTCCTGCGAGCCGCATCTGCGCAACAAGGCGATCGCCGCCCAGGTGTTGCCGCCCGGAGAAGATCGGGCGATCCCGCGACGCGATTATCCGCGCCTGATCGAGAAGATCCGACGGGAAATGCGCGCTGAATTGGGGCCGCAGGCAACGACGTCGTGGCCATGAGGGGCGAGCGGTGCCTCTGTCGGTGAATGCGGCAGCCTGTCGCCATTGGCGCGACTCCGTCTTTTCCTGTGCTCGACCAAACATTGGAACGCGCTACGATGCCGGGTATGATCCAACGTCCCCTTTTCTGGTCCGCTGCTCTGGTGCTTTGCGCCGCAACCCTCGTCTCCGCTGCCGATCCGGTTCCGCCGAAGGGCTTTCGGGCGGTCTTTAATGGCAAGGACCTGACCGGCTGGTATGGTTGGAATCCGCATCTGTCGGCGAAGCTGACAGGAGAGAAGCTGGAAGCGAACCGAAAGGAACAACGGGCCGCCTTCGTGAATCATTGGCGGGTGGAGAATGGGGAACTGGTCAACGGCGGCACCGGTCCCTATGCCACGACGGAGGAGGAATTCGGCGACTTTGAACTGCTCATCGAATACAAGACCGTGCCGGGCGCGGACAGCGGGATCTACCTGCGGGGAATGCCGCAGGTGCAGATCTGGGACGTGAACCAGGTCTTCGATCCGAAGAAGCCGGATCGCCGCCCGCATCTCGGCTCGGGAGGGCTTTTCAACAACACTCCCAATACACTGGGTCGCGATCCGATTACCAAAGCGGACAAACCTTTCGGACAGTGGAACAGCTTCCGCATTCGGCAGATCGGGAACCGCACCTGGGTGACCCTGAACGGTCGGGTCGTGGTCGAGGGAGCGGCCTTTGAGAGCTACCCGGACAAGACGCAACCGTATCCGGCGAAGGGGCCGTTGATGTTGCAGACCCACGGAGGAGAGATCCGTTGGAAGAATGTGTTTGTCAGGGAGATCGGGGAAGCGGAAGCGAAGGCGTTTCTCGCGGCGAACCCGGTTCTTCCGAATCCCACCCACTACGATGTCGCCTATGGACCACACCCGAAGCAAGTGATGCATGTGTGGAAGGCGGAGTCGAGCGGGCCCACTCCGGTGTTGTGTTACATTCACGGAGGGGGATGGTCGAGCGGAGCACGCCTGAGCGGGCTGCCGACGATGCTCCTGAAGCTGCTCGAGCAGGGGATCTCGGTCGCCTCCATCGAGTATCGTTTTATCGGCGAGGCGACCTCGGATGGAGTGACGCCGCCGGTAAAGGGACCGCTTCACGACGCCGCCCGGGCCGTGCAGCACCTGCGCAGCAAGGCGGGGGAATGGGGGTTGGACAAAACAAGAATGGGGGCATGCGGAAGCTCGGCCGGGGCCTGCACCTCCCTGTGGCTGGCCTTCCATGACGATCTGGCGGATCCGAAAAGTGAGGATCCGGTGGCACGAGAGTCGAGCCGACTTTCCTTTGCGGCCGTGGTGGGAGCGCAGACGACCCTGGACCCGGCGCAGATGAGGGAATGGACCCCGAACAGCCGCTACGGAGGGCACGCCTTTGGCTTTGCGGGTGATCCGGCTCAGAAGATCAGCCCGTTCGACGAGTTTTTCGCAAAACGACAGTCAATCCAGGCCTGGATCGCGGAGTATTCGCCCTACGCCCTCGTCACGAAGGATGACCCGCCAGTGTATCTCAGCTACCGCACTCCTCCGGCAATGGGCCGCGAGGAGAAGGATCCGACACACACGGCCAACTTTGGGGTGAAGCTGCAGGAGCACTGCGTGGCGAACGGGGTGAAATGCGATTTGTTTTATCCCGGTGCCCCCGGAGCGCCCGCCCCGGACGCGCTGACCTACATCCTGAACTCCTTCGGAAAGTCGCCGGTGGCGAAGTGAGCGCGACACCGACGTGCATGAGTGGCCGGATGCCATTGCCGAATCAGCCAGGTGTCATTCTCTCTGGCGCAACGACCTTCGAGCCTCTTGCCCAAAGATTTTTCCCGGTGTCATTCAATTTGGCGCAATCCGAGGAAAGGACTGGATTGACGAACCGGATCTGTTGCGGATAGGGTCGCACGGTATGCTGTCCTTCCTTCGGCCTGCTCCCGTGGTCCCGCCGCTATCGGCGGAGCGAATCGATCCGGAATATCGGCGACTGCGCATTCAGGTCTTCGCCGGGATCTTCATCGGCTATGTGGCCTATTACCTGGTGAGGAAGAATTTCGCCCTCGCCATTCCGGACATCCTCGCCGAGCACCCGGAGCATACCAAGGCGGAACTGGGCATGGCCATGACGGGTCTGTCGGTAGCCTATGGCATCTCGAAGTTCCTGATGGGCTCGGTCTCGGACCGCAGCAATCCTCGTTGGTTCATGCCCCTGGGGCTGTTGCTCTCCTGTGCGATCCTGTTGGTGTGCGGCTGGGTAAAGGCGGTGTATGCCTCGCTCACCCTGATGATCGTGCTCCAGACGCTCAATGGCTGGGTAAATGGGATGGGGTGGCCTCCCTGCGGAAAAACGATGGTGCATTGGTTCAGCACGCGCGAGCGCGGGCGCGTCGTTTCGTTCTGGAATGTCGCGCACAATGTCGGCGGCGGATTGGTCGCTGTGCTGGCGGTCGCGGGTGTTGCCCTGTTTGATGACTGGGGCGCGAAGTTTTACTTCAATGCCTTGATTGCCTCCGGAATCGCCGTGGTGATTTGCTTCCTGTTGCGCGACACACCCCAGAGCTGCGGCCTGCCGCCGGTGGAAGTCTGGCGGAAGGATTTCCCGCCCGATTACTCAGAAGAGCATGAGCGCGAGCTGGGCTTTCGCGAGATCTTTTTTGAACAGGTTCTCAACAACCGCTTTCTCTGGGCCATTGCGATCGCGAACGCTTTTGCCTATTTCGTCCGTTACGGAGTGGTGGACTGGATCCCGACCTATTTGCAGCGGGCGAAGGGATTTTCGTTTGAGCAGTCGAGTGCCGCCTGGGCGATTTTTGAGTTTTCCGCTATTCCTGGCACGATCCTCTGTGGCTGGCTGTCGGACACGGTCTTCAAGGGACGACGTGCGCCGGCTACGATCTTGTTCATGGGGCTGACCTTGCTTGCCCTTGTGTGTTATGGGATGAATCGCAACGGTCCGCTCTGGATCGATCTCGCCGCTCTTTTTGCGATCGGCTTCTTCGTCTATGGTCCCATCATGATCATCGGCCTGCATGCTCTCGATCTGGTACCGAAAAAAGCGGCTGGGACCGCAGCGGGTTTCACGGGATTCTTCGGCTACGTCTTCGGCTCCGCCATCGCCGGGACAGGCGTGGGCTGGATCGCGGATCGATGGGACTGGGGAGGTGTCTTCCTCACGATGGTCGTCTGCTGTGCCATGACGATGCTCTTCAGTGCGCTGACTTTGCGCAGCCGTGCGTGACTCAGCCCATATGATGCCTTCACCAGCCACGGAGCGAACCGTTGTCGACCGAGGGTGGGAGCCGATCAAGCCAAAGGAGACACCGACCCATCAAGCGCCCACAGCGGCACGAGCTTCATCCGCCAGGGCGGTGGAAAGATAGCGCTCGCCGGTGGAGCAGGCGACCGTAACGATGAGTTTTCCCTTGTTTTCCGGACGTTTCGCCACTTCGATGGCGGCGACGACGTTGGCACCGGTGCTGATCCCGACGAGCAGGCCCTCCTCCTTGGCGAGGCGTCGAGCCATCGCAAAAGCGGCGTCATTGGTGACCTTCACGCACTCGACGATCTGATCTTCGCCCGCCTCGCTTTTCAGCCGAAGGTTTTTTGGGATGAAGCCGGCTCCGGCACCCTGGATTTTGTGAGGTCCGGGCACGAGAGGTTCTCCCGCGAGGGTCTGAGAAATGACTGGAGAGTCGGAGGGTTCGGCGACGATGACCTGAATCGCCGGATTCTTCCGGCGCAGTCCCTCGACGCAGCCTGTAGCGGTGCCGCCGGTGCCGACAGCGGAGACGACGATATCCACTTTTCCCGCGGTGTCGGCCCAGATTTCCTCCGCAGTGGTTCGGAGATGAATGTTGGGATTTGCGGGATTGTCGAATTGCTGCGGAATGAAGGAATTTGGTGTTGAAGCGGCGATCTCCTCAGCTTTTGCGATGGCTCCCTTCATGCCCTTGGCCCCTTCGGTGAGGACCACTTTGGCACCGAGCAAGGCGAGGAGAGTGCGGCGCTCCTGGCTCATCGTCTCGGGCATGGTCAGAATCAGCTTGTAACCCTTCGCCGCACAGACAAAAGCGAGGGCGATGCCCGTATTGCCGCTCGTCGGTTCGATGATAGTCGAATCTTTCGTGATGTGACCTGCGGCCTCGGCGGCTTCGATCATGGCCATGCCGATCCGGTCTTTGACCGACCCGAGTGGGTTGAAGAACTCGCACTTGAGAGCAATCGTGGCATCCACTCCGTCGGTGACGCGGTTGAGTTTCACAAGGGGGGTGTTGCCGACCGTCTCGACGATGTTGTTGTAGATTTTACCGTGGGCCATGGCTGAAAGGAGGTGAAGGTGGAGATTCGGATGGGGCAACCATCCCGAAGGGGAAAGCGCGAGCATGAAATTTCAACGAAATAGCCGGTCCTGCAATCCCATTTTACCGCCATTGCCGGGGTCCGCCCTCCGATTCGGGGAAAATGGGGGGGCAGGATCGGAAATTCTTTTGTCATCCCGCGAATAACGGTTGCGAGGGCGGCTTATTCCGGTAGAAAGGCAACTGCACCCTCCCGACCATGTCAGAACTGATCGACGCCGACGAGCTAGAAGCCCTTCTCAAGAAACTCCCCGAGTGGGATTTGGAAAACAACACCATCGTGCGGGTGATGGAGTTTGATGATTTCATGGAGGGGATCGACTTTGTCAATGCGGTCGCAGAGATCGCCGAGGAAGCGGGTCATCACCCCGACATCGACATCCGCTGGTGTACGATCACGGTTCGTCTCACCACTCACGATGCCGGAGGACTCACCGAGTCGGATATCGAGGTGGCCCGGAAGGTTGATACCTTGGTGGACTGACGGGATTGGGATCCATGATTCGCCCACCGAAGGGAAGGAAT
>CALDKL010000350.1 GCA_937898895.1 uncultured Verrucomicrobiae bacterium
GCCCTGGACCGGGGTGCGCAACTACCAGGCGCGGAATTTCATGTGGAAAGAGATGAAGCCGGGCGACTGTGCGCTCTTCTATCATTCCAACGCCACTCCTCCGGGGATTGCCGGTCTTGCGAAGGTCGTCTCCGCTCCCTATCCGGATCCCACCCAGTTTGATACGGAATCCGAGTACTACGATCCCGCAGCCACCAGGGAAAAGCCGCGCTGGTATCTCGTCGATTTCGAGCACGTCGCAACCTTCCCGGACCTGGTTCCGCTGGAGCGGCTGAAAGCCGACCGGGAACTCTCGGCGATGGTCGTCTGCCAGCGAGGCTCGCGACTCTCGATCACGCCCGTGGAGAAACGCCACTTTGAGCGAGTCCTGAAAATCGCCGGAGTGAAGGGATGAGCCTCACCCGATCGCCGCGAACTTCCTCTCCACCCTGGCAAAGAGAAAATCCTGGAGGTCGTCCCCGTCGAGTTTCTCGATGGCCCCGTGGAGGAAGCCGAGGCTGATCATCTTGCGCGCATCCTCGGCGGGAATGCCGCGGGCACGGAGGTAGAAGATCTCCTCGTCGCTGATTGTGCCCGAGGTGGAACCATGCGAGCACTTCACCTGGTTGGCATCGATCTCGAGTCCGGGCATGGAGGTCGCCTCGGCCTCGTCGCTCCCGAGGAGATTGCGACAGGTCTGGTAGGAGTCGGTGTGGTGCGAGCCAGGCTGCACCTGGATGAGACCCGAGAAAATGGTGCGCGACCGATCATAGAGTGCGTTCTTGAAAAGAAGGTCGCTCGTGGTGTGCTGCGCTTCGTGCGATTGCAGGGTGCGTTGGTCGTATTCCTGATTCGCGTTGGCGAGGTTGGCGGAGAAGATCTGGCAGTCTGCTCCCGATTCGATCATGCGGTTGACCGATTCATTGCGGATCCATTCGGCACCGAGGTTGATGAACCCCACCTTGACCGATGCGTCGCGACCGGCCCGGGTATGCTGGAGCTGGACGTGTTTCGCCCCCGTGTCCGACAGATCCTGCAGGCCCGCGTACTGGATGCGTCCGCCCCGGTGTGCATGGAGATCGGCCATGCCCACCAGGAGGGTGTCCTCGTTCGCGCCGATGGATTCGAACAGGTCGAAGACCGAAACCGAGGCCTCGTCCTCGGCGACGACGAGGCTATGGGGGAAGGCGATGCTTCCCTCGCCTCCGATGAAGTGGTGGATGATCACGGGAAGCTCTGCGACACATCCTTTGGGGAAATGGAGGAAGACTCCGCTAAGGGTCGCGGCGGCGTGAAGGGCAGCAAATTTTTCGCCTCCGAGAACGTCGTCGCGCCGGAGAAAATAGGCGCGGACGAGTTCGGGATGCCGGACGAGAGCCTCCGCGATCGGAAGGCACGTCGCCCCGGTGGGCAGAGCCGGAGTCTCCGCATGGAGGAGGCGATTGTTTGCGAAGACGAAATGGGCCGCGAATCCGGCGGGGCGTTCTCCCACGGCACGACCGACGAGACTGGCGGCGAGGGAGGCAGAGACCTCTGCGGCGGGAGCATACTCCTCGAAGCGGAGATGCTTCAGGTCGGCGAATCGCCAGGCCTGGTTGGTCCGCGTCGGTGTGGGCAGCGTCGCGAAACGTTCCCAGGCACTTTCGCGAAGCTCGCGGTACCACGCAGGGAGATCGGCGGGTTCATCGGTGACGGGCGGAGCCGCGCACCAGCCATTGGCAGGGCGGCTCGTCGTTTCGTCGGGTGGTGTCAGGACCATGGTCATCTCGCTCGCAGGAAAAGGGGAAAAAGGTCGTGGGTGTAGAGGGTTGCTCGATGGACTGAACAGGGTTGGGCGTCAGCCGACGCTGCCTTCCATTTCCATGTCGATGAGCCGTTTCAGTTCGACGCTGTATTCCATGGGGAATTCGCGGACGAGGTCGTTGACGAAGCCGTTCACGCTGAGGCTCATGGCCTCGCCCTCGCTGAGTCCGCGCTGTTTCATGTAAAAAATCTGTTCTTCGCTGACCTGGCTGACGCTGGCCTCGTGCTGGGTGGCGTGTTGGTTGCCGCGCACGGTGATGGCGGGATAGGTGTCGTTGCGGCTGGCCGCGTTGATGAGGAGGGCGTCGCACTCGGTATTGTTCTTGCAACCCTTGAGGTGTTTCGGGATGTGGACCAGGCCGCGATAGGTGGAGCGTCCCGTGCCCACCGAGATGGACTTGGCGACGATGTTCGAGGTCGTCTCATCGGCCGCGTGGATCATCTTCGCTCCGGTGTCCTGGTGCTGGCCGTTGTTGGCGAGGGCGATGGAGATCACTTCGCCGCGGGCCCTGCGTCCCTTCATGATGACGCCGGGATACTTCATCGTGAGCCGAGAGCCGATGTTGCAGTCGATCCAGCGGATCTCGGCATTCTCGTGCGCGAGTCCCCGCTTCGTGACGAGGTTGAACACGTTGTTCGACCAGTTCTGCACGGTGATGTATTGAATCTTCGCGTCCTTCATTGCGACCAGTTCGACGACGGCGCTGTGGAGGGTGGCCGTTTCGAATTTCGGCGCGGTGCAACCCTCCATGTAGGTGACCTCGGCCCCCTCGTCGACGAGGATGAGGGTCCGTTCGAACTGCCCGAAATTCTCGGCATTGATGCGGAAATAGGCCTGGAGCGGATACTTCACCTTCACTCCCGGAGGCACGTAGATGAAGCTGCCGCCCGAAAAGACGGCGCTGTTGAGGGCGGAGAATTTGTTGTCGCCCGTCGGAATGACTTTTCCGAACCAGGGACGGAAGATCTCGGGATGCTCGCGCAGGCCCTCGATGGAGTTGACGAAGATGACCCCCTGCTTGGTGAGTTCCTCCTTCACGTTCGAGTAGGCGGCCTCGCTGTCGAACTGGGCTTCGACTCCGGCGAGGAACTTGCGCTCTTTCTCCGGGATGCCGAGCCGCTCGAAAGTCTCCTTCACGTCGTCGGGGACTTCATCCCAGCTGCGGGTCGGACGCTGTCCCTTGGCGAGGTAGTAGCGGATCTGGTCGAAAACGATGTTGTCGAGATCCGCGCTCGCCCAATGGGTCGGCATGGGTTTCTCCTCGAAGACCTTGAGGGCGCGTTTCCGGAAATCGCGGATCCACTCGGCCTCGCCCTTGATGTCGGAGATATAGTCGAGAGTCTTTTCGGTGAGGCCGTAGCCGGCGTCGTGGGCATAGTCCTCGGGATAGGAGAAATTCCCCTCGTCCTGGTCGACCAGGACTGCCTCCAGTGTCGCGCTATCCGTCATGTCGGTGCTGATGTCAGGATGAACGTTGGGGTTCTCAGGCGGGGACGAGGTCCTTGGTGACCCAGTCGTACCCCTTCTCTTCGAGTTCGAGGGCGAGTTCCTTGTCTCCCGTTTTGATGATGCGACCGTCGTAGAGGACGTGGACGACATCGGGGACGATGTAGTCGAGCAGTCTCTGGTAGTGAGTGATGATGAGGAAGCCGCGTTCCGGCGAGCGCATCGCGTTGACGCCCTCGGCGACGATGCGGAGCGCGTCGATGTCGAGTCCGCTGTCGGTTTCGTCGAGAATGGCGTAGGTCGGCTCGAGCATCATCATCTGGAGGATTTCGTTGCGCTTTTTCTCTCCTCCGGAAAAGCCCTCATTGACGGAACGAGCGGTGAATTTCCGGTCCATTCCGAGTTCGTCCATTTTCGCGTACATCTCACGGTAGAACGCGACCGCGTCGATCTCTTCTCCCTTGGGGAGACGGGCCTGCCGTGCGGCGCGAAGGAAATTCGCATTGCTCACCCCTGGGATCTCGTGGGGATACTGGAAAGCGAGAAAAAACCCGGCGCGGGAACGTTCATCGATGCCGAGATCGAGGAGGTTGATTTCGTCGAGGAAGACCGAGCCTTCGGTGACGACGTAGTCTTCGTGACCGGCGATGACTTTGGAAAGAGTCGACTTGCCGGATCCGTTCGGACCCATGATGGCGTGGACCTGGCCCTTGGGCACTTCGAGGGTGAGTCCTTTGAGGATTTCGTGTCCGTCGACGGAGGCGTGGAGGTTTTCGATTCGGAGAGATTGGCTCATGAAACGTGAGAAAAAGAAAGGGTGGGCGAGAAATCGAGGGCAGGGTCAGGTGGATGGGTCGTGACGACACTTCGGGCAGGTACCGCAGATTCCCCGCATCGAGACCTGCATTTCCTCGACCTTGCATCCCGGCGGCAAGGCCCAGACGGAAGTGGCTTCGGCACCGTCCTTCAGCGCGATGTCAAACACCTCGTCGCAGCCGGTGCAATACAAATGGGCGTGGGGGCTGAGGTTGGCGCAGTAGCGGGTTGCCTCGCGGTCGATGTGGACCTGGCGGATCGTGCCGGCACCGGTGAGATTCTCGAGGCAGTTGTAGACGGTGGCCAGCGAGATCGAGGGCATCTTCTCCTTGGCCCGCACGAAGACCTCGGACGCCGTGAGGTGACGGTGCCCGAGGTCGGTGAGGACATCGTGAACGACCTGCCTCTGTTTGGTCATACGCATCCCGCCGAAGTCCTCGGAGGCCTTCGCGTGACAGGTTTCAGTGGAATCAGTCGCCATGTTCGTGGAGAGTAAAGTACCGATACGCAAAAGGTTGTTTAGATCAAGAACTATTCTAAATAAGTTCTCGGGTGCGGTCGAGCGAGTTCCTTTGACGGGGATTTTCTCGCTCCTGCGGAAGGCGGTTGACCGCGCCCGAGTCTGGCCAATCTTGGCGGGATGGGAGATTGGTCGTTCCAGCGTGGTGGTATCCTCTGTGTAGTCTCCGGGCCTTCCGGTTCGGGCAAGACGACGCTCTGTCGTCGATTCTCCGAGAGCGACGGCGGGGCCGTCTATGCCGTCTCGGCAACGACGCGGGCTCCGCGCGAAGGCGAGCGTGACGGGATCGACTACCATTTCCTCGACCGTGCCGAGTTCGAGGCCGGCATCGCCCGGGGCGACTTTCTCGAATACGCGGAGGTCCACGGTCGCCTTTACGGCACTCTGAAACGGGAGGTTCTCGGCCACCTCGAGGCGGGGCGCGATGTGATCATGGATCTCGACGTCCAGGGGGCGGCACTGGTGCGCCGCTCGACCGATCCCGCCATCCGCGAGGCGCATGTCGATATTTTTATTCTCTTGTCAGGAGAGGCCGAGGTGGTGAGCCGCGTCCGCGCCCGTGGCACGGAAACGGAGGAGCAGCTCGCGGTGCGCCTTCAAAACGCACGCGAGGAGTCCCGCCACTGGTCCGAATACCGATACGCCTTCATCAGCGCCGACCGCGAGACTGATTTCGCGACCTTCTGCGCCATTATGGCCGTGGAACGCTGTCGCTCTCGCCGCTTGCGCAAACTCTCCGGCGATTCGAACGTTCCCCGTGAGTGATTCCCCTTCAGGCAAAACCATCGTCCTCGGTGTGAGCGGTTCCATCGCCGCCTACAAGGCCGCCGATCTCGCGAGCCGACTGGTGAAGCGCGGCCATGGCGTCCGGGTCGTGATGACCCGGGATGCCGGGGAGTTCATCACTCCGCTCACGCTGCAAGTCCTCTCGCGACATCCCGTCACCGCCGACCTCTACGACGAGAAACAAAGCTGGCATCCCGGCCACATCGAACTCGCCGATCTCGCCGACCTGCTCGTCGTCGCCCCGGCCACGGCGAATGTGATTGCAAAATTCGCCCACGGCATCGCCGACGATGTGCTCGGCGCGATTCACCTCGCCACCCTCGCACCCGTGCTCATCGCCCCGGCGATGAATGGAAAAATGTGGGAGCATCCCGCGACGCGGGCCAACGTGGAAACGCTGCGGTCGCGCGGAGTCGAGTTCATCGGACCCGAGGAAGGTCTGCTCGCCTGCGGCTACGAGGGTGTCGGTCGCCTCTGGCCCGTCGAGGGCATCGAGGCGAAGATCGAAGAGATGCTCGCCGCGGAGGGCTGATCCGACAAGTCCATGCGCTTCCTCATCACCGCCGGACCGACCCGCGAGCCGATCGACCCGGTGCGCTATCTCTCGAACCGATCTTCCGGGAAGATGGGATA
>CALDKL010000351.1 GCA_937898895.1 uncultured Verrucomicrobiae bacterium
CACTCAATTCACTGTTTCGCTTGCGAGGAATTTCTCCTAGGAGGGGTGGTCGAGTGGTTTATGGCAGCGGTCTTGAAAACCGCCGTGGGGAAACCCACCGTGGGTTCGAATCCCACCCCCTCCGCCATTTTTTTGGCAGATCGAAGTCGGCGAGTCCCGCCGCTTTCCAGAGGAATACTCAGGGCATTCAGGTGAGCGATGGCCCGACGGGCGGCCAAATTCGATGCTTCAGCCAACGGCTTCCGAATGGCTCCGTCTCGCCGCTCACTCGCCTCGGCTGTCGCGCAATTCGAGGGCGCGGATTCCCTCCATGATCCGGTTCGCGATGGCCTGGTAGCGGTCCTTTGCCGAGAGCGACTCGTCCGCAATGAGATCGTCGAAACGAATCAGCTCGCCCACGACCAGGGTGGCAGGGTGGCGCTTCAGCTTCTTGCTGCCGCGAGGCAGCGCTTTTTCCGGGCCAAAGAGCCGTACCGGCAGGACGGGGACATTCGCCTTGCTCACGATCATGCCCACACCCGGCTCGCCCTCCGTCTTGAGTTTTCCGTCGAGCGTGCGCTCGCCTTCGGGAAAGATGAGCACCTTCTTCCCTTCCTTCAACAGACCGATGACATATTTCAAAGCGGAGAGTTCGGGCTTTTCCTGATTGACGGGGATGGCATTGACCCGGGTGAAGAGAAAGTTCGCCACGGGATGATCGAACAGGGATTTCCGCGCAAAGTAATACAAGGGTTCGCGAAACGCCGCACCAATGAAGGGAGGATCGAGAAAACTGACGTGATTCGATGCGATGAGGAGCCCCTGCGGCAGATCCCCGAGTCGCTCGCGATTCTGCACGCGATAGGAGCACATCACTTTCGCGACGATCTTCGAAAGGGTATGCCCGAGCCAGTACCACAGATTCATGACGGACCACTACGCACGATGAGCACCTCAGGCACGATCGGCCACCGCATTCGGAGCGGAGTCTGTCTGCACGGCGCGAAGCGGGGCGGTGAGCAGGTTCGCCGCCCGATTGACCTGCGTGGCCACGAGGCCGCAGCCGCTGAGAAACAAAGGAGCGGAACCCGCGAGAACCAGAATGAGGAAAATTCGCAACATGGCAGTCTTTTCGCGGTGAACTCGCGCCTTGTCAACGTTTTCGGAGCAACCCGGTGATGGTTCGGTAGGCCTCGACCGCACTGAGATGCTTTGGGTCGGCACGGTGGCGCTCCACCACTGCGGCGATCGAGGTCCGGACTTTTTCGGGAACTTCGGCCACGGAGGACGTGCTCCAAATCTCAACACAACGGGAAAGCAATCCCGACACCGGGACACTGCGTCGCAACAAGCGAATCAGGCCGGCCCCGGTCCCTTCCCCCATCACCGCACCCGCCCCTCCCTGGAGCCCCCGATCCATCTGCTCATTTCCAGGCACGAGAGGACTGGCGCTCCGCCATGCCCACAGGACGAGAAACCCGACGAGTCCCAGGAAAAATCCATGAGCCCGGTATCGGCGCACGAGTTTCATCGCACCGCCTGTCTCAACGGTGCCGTGGATCGTCTCGTCGAAGACAATCTTCGTCCTGCCTCCGAGCAGCCAGAGGAGAAAATCCGGCTCGGCCCCGAGATGAAGGCTCTCGTTGCTCGCAAAATAGGTATCCGAGGCGAGGACGACACTGCCTTTTCCGTAGCGGCGCTCGATCACGACAGGTTTGCCTTCGACCGTGGCCACCGTTTCCCAGGAATCGTCTGTCGCCTTGAAGCGATATTGGGATCTCCAGAGTGGCAACTCCGGCGGCACGGGTGCTCCCGTCGCGGTCTTCCCGGCCTCGGTCTCCCACCCTTCCTCGGGGCGGGTAAACGCCACCGGATTCTCGACCTCAAATCCCAGTTTGTCGATGAAGCGAGGTCCCATCGCCGCGGTCATCTCTTCTTCGAGCCTGCGTTCCTCCCTTTCCTCTTCCTCTTCCTTTTCCTTCTCGGGCTTGCTCTTTGTGTCGGGAGTCTCGGTCCTTTCTGAATCGGGCGTCCGCTTCCCGGTAGGCGAGGTGTTTTGCCCCTCTTTCCCGTCTGATTTCTTTTCGGCGGTTTCCCTGGCCTTTTCCTCCGCTTCGCGCCGCGCCCGCTCTTCGCGAATGTGTCGGCGCCGATCGGTCCAGTCTTCCTCCAGCTCGCTGATTCCGGGACGGAACACTTCCGGGACGAGACCGGGATTGATCGTGAGGACGAGGCGGGCTCCCGCCTCAACCGCCTTCATCACCGGCGAATGATCGGGCGCACGAATGTCGTCGAATCCGTCGCGCGGGTATCCGAGCAGGAGAATGGCACTTTCCGCATCGAGTCCACGAATGGAGTTGAGGTCGGTGAGATTGCGCGAAACGCGGATCGAATCGATCTCCGCGAGGG
Source organism: uncultured Verrucomicrobiae bacterium (assembly GCA_937898895.1). Taxonomy (GTDB): domain Bacteria; phylum Verrucomicrobiota; class Verrucomicrobiia; order Verrucomicrobiales; family DEV007; genus Arctic95D-9. Next base: position 2,389 of record CALDKL010000351.1, read on the forward strand.
ATTCGTAGAACACGCTGGTGCCGAGCGGATCGCTGCGGAAACTCGCGTAATGCGGATAGATGCCGCCCTCACTGAAACGCTTTTCCAGCACTTCATAGAAACCGACGACGAGAACCACCCCGAGTAGGACGAGGCCCGCTTTCATCGCGATGGAGTGTGATTTCATGTTCACCGTTGCGACGCCGGATGGGGCGGACGGTGCGCCGTCCTCGACGATTCCTCCGCAATGAGCGCGTGATTCCCGAGATAACCCTCTATGGTGCCGGACCCAGGACGGTGCAGTCCATACCAGACCCTCTCGAAGAGGGCCGTATTTTCCTCAAAGGCACGTCGCAATTCGGCGAGGGGCCTCGCTCGGAAGAGCAGCTCATTCCGATAGTCCCGATTCGATTTGAACCGCGCGATTCTCAGGAGTCCTCGTTCGCCGAGGTGGGCGAGGGTCGCAAGGAAGAGCGCCCGAATCGCGAGGCGATCTTCACCCTTTTCGATCTGCTCGCGGGCGAGACGCAGCCATTCCTCCTCATGCAACTGCGTCGCCACGATGTCCTCGCTCGCGAGATCGACCGGCCCTCCCCCGCCCTGCTCCGCGATCTCGATCCGCTCCTGCCCGCGGTATCTTCGGTACATCACCCAGACGAGCCAGAGGAGCAATCCCAGGATCACGACAACCAGGGCCACCGAGGTGGTCGTCCCGATCTGTTTCAGAAATCCCGGCTCCTTCATCGAATCGCGACGAGAGGCCCGGCGCTCCCGTTCAAAAATACGTTTCAACGCCTCTTCGATCCACTCCTCGATTTTCTTCAAAGATCGCTTCACACTCTCGGCAATCTCTTCGAGTCGTTGTCCCAGCCAGGACTCCTCAGCATTTTCGCTGTCCTCCTCGATGCGCCGGGAGAGCTGCCATTGGTATTTCTTTTTCTCGAGGGTTTCGGCGATCTCCTTTCGAAAACGTTCCGGATCGACCGACGGGGCTACGGTCTCCCCCTGAGTTGGGGAAGCCGCTGCGGGGGCGGGTTGCGCCGAGGCAACTCCCGACATCCCGAAGAACACGAGCATTCCCACAGCCGCGACGCGACCGAGAGAGGCCCGTTCGCGTTGATCTTCGATTCTCCTCGCCTCCCGAGAGGCGGCGAGGCGGCTGAGCAGATCCGCTCCGGACAGGCGCGAATCGGCGTAGAAGCAACGAAGCACGTAAGCGGCCAGGTAGAGCGGCATGATCACGATCTGCGCGAGGAGGAAGGTTCCGAGGACAAAGGTTGTGTTCGAGGCCGCTACGGAGGGAGCGAGGGTGAAGAGGCTTTCGATACCGAAGATTGCCTTCACCAGGCCGGGCACGATGAGGCAGGTCGAAACGAGGTTGATCCAGGTGAAGAGAAAGACAAAAAAGAAAATGATGAGCATCCCGTGGTTCTGCGCCCATTGGTCGTGGGAGAAGCGGATCGCGGAACCGAGGAGATTTCGCAGGGGACGATCCCGAACCGGCTGGGTCAGGGCGAGAGCCGAGAAGTTCTGTTGGGTCGCGAGGATCCAGCCCAGAGGGATGGCAAAAAACAGCCCCACGATCAGCATGGGGATCTGGAAGGCCTGGAGAAACCAAAGGGCCGCGAGCGCGCGGAACCGATCCGCCGCCCCGTTTGCAGGAAGGTGCCCGGGATTGAGCCGATCCCAGAGCCGGGCGCAGAATTTCGCGTGGGTGAACCGCATCCACATCCAAAGAAAGGTCATCGCAACTGCGGCAAAGGCGGCGTCGCGCGCGGCGAGGCTGCTGCGCCCCATGTCGGCGACGAAGTAGAGCAAGCCCACCGACCAGGGCACCGCTCCGCAGCCATACCACCAGATCGCACCGAGATCGACCGTGCGCACGAGATGAAAGGCCTCCTCGAGAATCGGGAGCGCTCCCGCCTCCGTCTTCCGTCTCTTTACTCTGCGATGCGCCTTGCTCCTCATGTCGCGGACTTATTCCCAGATCGTGCCATCGTGGAAGGCGTCCGGAATGTCTCCCAGAAATCGGGCAAAGAGGTAAAACAAGGCCCAGACCAGCGTCAGCGCCACTGCGAACTGCATCCAGGCTGCGGGATGGAGCCGCATCCGCCCGCGAGGGGAACGCCCCGCCCTAGCCTCGTCGGCGGCACTGATCAGGCAGGTCGAGCAAATCAACTTTCCGGAATGCTCCGTGACACACTCACCACAGAAAAACCGTCGGCACGAAGGGCAACGAACCGTGGCGGACCGCTCGTGGTGGAAGGTACACACCGCTTTCGAAAGTCCTTCGCTCATGGTTGGGTCGAGGTTCGGGATTGTGCCTCCTCCGGTTGCGGCCCCATCAGCGTGGTCGCTCGGCGAATGCGCCCGGCCCAACGCATGGAAAGAAGCGTTCCGACAGTACCCGCCGCGATCATTCCCAGGAACAATGCGAAAAAGACTCCGTAGAGCGCCAGCCCGCCCTCCGAGGCCAGGGCCGTGTACGCCTCGAGCGGTCCCGTGACACCGACGGTGTATGCGGGTTCGCGCATCGCCGCGACCAAATAGTAGACCGATCCGATGACGATGACGAGAAAGTGCAGCACGAGCAGCAGCCAGAGGATCCGCCGGATCGATTCCGGGGCAGGACGCCGCACCGATGCCACCAATGCCAGAATCGCGAGCAGGCTGGCGACGAGAATGAGAAACATCACCCCGCCCGTCAGCAGCGAACTCTCCAGATGCAGACCGACCAGCGCGGTGAATCCGAAGAGCAAAAAGATCGCGAAGGTCACCACCGCCGTCTTCGGGATGGCAAAGAAGCCGTCCCCGCGCATCCCCGTCCCTGCCGAATTCGTCATGTCGCTCGATCCGACAACGATGCCTGCCTGGCGCTCCCGGACGAGTCCGTCGATGCGCTTCACCACCTCGAGAGCCCGGTGATAGCGGTTGAGGGGACGGATCCGCTCGCGGGTCAGTCGCGTCTGCAGATCGCAGATACAGGTCGGCCCCAGCACGAGATGGCGTATCAGCAGCGCCATCGCTCCCAGTCCCGCGATCAGAAAAAACGAGATCACCACGACGGAAGCGATTTCCAACTCTTTGGAAAAAACGAAGATCAGCGAGGCGATACTCACCGAGGCGAGGAAGGTCAGCAGGAAGAGCAAACCCATCCCCATGCGCGAGGTTTTCGCCAGGTTCACCGCCTCGATCTCGGTCAGTCGAAAACGTTTGTATTCCTCCGCCGTGACCATGAGAACACCGGAGCCCTTCACATAGACGAGATGATCCTCACCGAGCCACAAGCTCGAGAATCCCAGGAGATCATGCGCGAGGCGACGGTAGCGTTCGTGAAAGGGTTTCAAGATGGCGACCAGTGAACACCGGAGAGACCGGTCGGGTCAAGGAAAGGCTTGCGAAAGACCGCATTTTGGCAATAGACTCGGCCATGACCCGATTTTTCCGACTGCTCCTTGTCCTGCCATTTGTTGCGCCCCTTTCCGCCGCTCCGGTAAAGCGGATCTGGCTTTCCCACTCCACCGGGGATCCTTCCGAGTTGGTCGTGAACTGGGAGACCGCCGCCCCCTCCGCTTCGGTGGTTGAATTCGGCGACGGACCGGAGCTTGGCAAGACCGTGATTTTGGAAACTCCGGCGACGAGGCATCAGGTGTCGATCCCCTTTGGTCACGGTGCCGGTCGCCTCCACTACCGGGTCGGGCGGGGCGATGAGGTCTCTTCGATTCACTCGGTAAAACGCTATCCGAAGGACGAATTGCGCATCGCCGTCGTCGCGGACTGGGGGTATGCGCCGGATCGCGATTTCAGCGCCCTCCTGCTCGACGACCCGCACCTTCTGCTCAGCGCCGGGGACAACGTCCCAAGCCTCCATGAGCCGGGCCGGGAAGGAACCAGGGCCTTCGCCGCGCTCATCGATGCGCACCCCGAACTGTTCCGCGCGCTTCCTTTCCTGCCCATCCTCGGCAACCACGATCGCGAGATCACTCCGCGGGGCCCCAAACCTCCCGCCCAACCCGTCTACGACATCGAGGCGACCGCGTTCCGCGATTTTTTTGCCCTTCCCGGAGAGGAATGGAAATGGCGCTTCGAGATTGCGAACTTCGATCTCGCTCTCGTCGCACTCGACCTGAACCATATCCAGGATTACGGCACCACCTGGCAAACCTGCCATGCCTGGCAAACCGACTCGGATCAGTTTCGCTGGTATGGCGCAACGATCAACGAACTCCGTGCGGGTTTCGTGATCACGCTCATGAATGAAAAGCGCACCTCACTCGATGCTGCGGGGAAAGGAGCCTGGCTCGGCCTGTTTGCCCGCAGCAGTGCCGTCGTCACGGGCTTCGGCTATTTCGCGGAACGTTCCGCGCCCGTCGGCGGACCGACCCTCTTCAACACCTCCCTGTCGGGTCGCGGCGACCTCTATCTCGATCCCGCATCGCAATTTCACGCCCGAGAAAACAACTATGTCCTGTTCACCCTGAAAGCGGGTGCTCCGACGATGGCAGCGGAACTCAAATCGCTCGACGGCGTCGTGCTCGACCGTGTCGAGATCGCCCGTCGCGCCCCTGCGGAACGTTGACAGGAGGGAGGAAAATTTCTACCCTCCTCCCATGTCCCGTTACTCTCTCCAGGAATTCGTCCAACAAACCTCGCAACAGGAACTCCATCAGGGCACCTTTGAGCTGGAGTCCGACCGCATGCTCGAGGTCAATCTCAACGGTCTCGTCTGGATGAAGATGGGGGCGATGGTCTCCTACCGGGGACAAATCCGCTTCACCCGCGAAGGCATCTTCGAGCAGGGACTCGGCAACCTTCTGAAAAAAGCCGTCTCGGGAGAAGGCGCACAACTGACCAAGGGCGAAGGGCAGGGAAAGATGTATCTCGCTGATCGCGGCAAAAAGATCTCCATCATCCGGCTCGAGAACGAGGCCATCTGCGTCAACGGAAATGACATCCTTGCTTTTGAGGCCTCCGTGAAAAACGAGATCAAGATGATGCGCCGCGTCGCCGGAATGGTCGCGGGAGGACTGTTCAACTATCGGCTGTCCGGACAGGGACTCATCGCCATCACCTCGCACTACAATCCCATGACCCTGCGAGTGACTCCGGGCAATCCGGTCTTCACCGACCCGAACGCAACCATCGCCTGGTCGGCCAACCTGAATCCGGATTTCAAAACCGATCTCAGCCTCAAATCGTTCTTTGGTCGAGGCAGCGGAGAATCCTTCCAGATGAAATTCGAGGGCGAGGGCTTTGTTGTCGTTCAGCCCTACGAAGAAATTTGCCTGGCGAGAGGAGCCTGATGGCGTCCACCTTGTCCGAAACACGCCGGATAGCCCCACTGGGAACGAGGCTTTCCCAAGCATCGGGCGGAGGATGGGTGGCTGGAATCGTGGGGGGCGCTTGGGAAAGCACCCCTCCCTGAAACTGTTGAAGTCGCACGAAAGACTCTGCCGATCAGGCCGCAACAGGAGCCACTCGACCAGGACTTCAGGCTCTCCCTGTTCACGCAATTTCATGCGTAAGCCTCCCACCGCGCTTCGGCGCCTTGCCTTTTTCCTTCGCGCGGATGTGCCAGGTCTGGTAAACTCGCGCCTCCGTGTTACAATTCCCGAATTCCCCACCATGCCGAGAAGAGCCAGCTCCGGAATCAATGTCGGTCAGATCGTCGGGATCGGCGCAGCCCTGATCGGGTTTCTCGTCATCGCCGCCCTCCTTGTCAAACTGATCGCGGGCGGCC
>CALDKL010000352.1 GCA_937898895.1 uncultured Verrucomicrobiae bacterium
CCCTCATCGATGTGCTCAAGATTTACAACTGGTCGGGCACACCCTATCCCATCACGGCGACGATAGACTCCGGTCTCGTGTCGCAGGATCGCCTCCTTTTCCGGAACAACCCCGGATTCACCGCCAACACGGCGATCAACAATATCGTGTACTACAATGGCAGTGGCGTCAGCTATGCCCGCGGTCTCCAGGTGACCGATGGGGTCCGTTTCGGGATTGTTCCGACGACGATGCCGGTGGCCTACTGGACCGGAGGGATCCCCGGAAATGCGTGGAACGTGGGCAACTGGTCGAGCGATCTCGGCGGCACCAACATCACCGGGTCGGCCCCCGACGGTACCACGGATGTGGTCGTTTCCGCGCAAACGCAGACAGGCAAAGACGATATGGTTCTCGGCGAGGACATGCAGGTCAACAGCCTCACCGTGAACAACAGCGTTCCGGGCACTCCCGTAGTAATCCAGAGCACGGGTGGCTACACGCTGACGATCAACGCCCCGAGCGCGATTACGGTCTCCAGCGGAGCACCGGCTGCGACGGTGAACACGCCCGTACAATTTGCAGCAGGCACGGCGACGGTTGCGGTGGATTCGAGCAATGGCCTCGTTCTCGCCGGAGCGGTGGGAGGTGCGGCGGTGACGAAGACGGGGACAGGTGCCCTCATCCTGACGGCTGCCAACGTCTATACGGGCGCAACCAACGTCAACGCTGGCACCTTGCAGATCGGCAACGGCGGCAGCACTGGCACGATCGCGACGGGCAGTGCGATCACGGTGGCGTCCGGGGCGACCTTCTCGGTGAACCGGAGCAATGCGGTGACCCAGGGGGTTGACTTCAGTTCGGCTCCGATCACGGGAGCGGGCTCTTTCCGCCAGGCGGGATCGGGAACCACCGAACTCAATGCGGCGAATAGCTACACCGGAGGAACGGACATCAACGGAGGGATCCTCAAGGTTTCCCATGCTCAGGCCATCGGGACGACGGGAGACGTCCGTTTCGGCGGCGGCACCCTCCAGCATACGGCCAGCAATACGGTGGATTACTCCTCCCGCATCGCCGACAGCACCTCGGCCATGCGCGTCGATACCAATGGGCAGAACGTGGCCTACTTGGGGGCCATCGCCGCGAGCAATACGGGTGGACTCGTGAAATCGGGTGCAGGAATGCTGACCCTCTCGGGGGCGAATGGCTTCTCTGGGGCGACCGAGGTTCAGGCGGGGATTCTCTCGATCTCGAGCGAGACCAATTTGGGTGCTGCTCCGGGGGCTCCGAGTCCCGCGCACATCCACCTCAATGGAGGAGCCCTGCAGACGACAGCCTCGTTTGCCATAGATGACGCCAATCGTGGGATCACCATCGGAGCCGGGAATGGGGAGATCAACACGGCCTCCGGAACCTCGCTGACGGTGGAGAACGCGATGGTGCTTTCTGGCTCGCTGACCAAGTCCGGCAACGGTGCGCTCATCGTCAATGCGACTTCCACCGGATCCGGGGCCGTTTCCGTGACGGCGGGAACCCTTGGGGGGAATGGCACGATCTCCGGAGCCACTACGATTGGTTCGGGGGCAACGATTACGGCGGGAACGGCCGGGACGGTGGATTCGCTTGCCTTCTCCGACGACCTTTCTGCGGGCGCGGGCAGCACTTGGCTGGTGGATTTTGTGTCCGGAGCCGCCGACTTTGTCAGTGTGGCAGACACGCTGAATCTGGGAGGCTCTCTCAGTATCTTCGATGACAACAGTTGGACGCTCTCTACTGTCTACAATATCGCGAGCTTCAATACGCTGGGGGGAGCCAATCGTTTCTCGAACGCCTTCAACGACGGAGACCAGGTGGGCAACTTCCTTGGCCACTACGGCACCGTCAACGCCGGATACATCACCCTCACGGCAGTGCCCGAGCCGGGCACGCTCGGACTGCTGGGCCTGGCCTTGGGCGGGTTCTTCCTGCGTCGTCTGCGCCGTCGCCGCGCCGAGGTGGCCTTGGTGGAGACGGCTGAGCGGATGGACGACTGATGGTGGCTTTTGCCAGGGGGAGCTACGGAAGACCAGGGGAGGAGACTTGCGCGTGAAAAGTGCGCGGGATCGGCTATGCTGGCGTATGGAGCCGAGCGCGGGCCGAATTTTCGGATCTGCGGCAGCCCTCCTTGGGCTGCTGCTGACGGGGTGCGTTTCTCGTGGGCCCGTCGCCACCCCGACCCTGCCAAACGGGGGGCTTGACGCCTTTTACGCAAGCTCCGTCGGGGTGGGGCGGACCCCGGTGTCCGGCGTCGTCTTTCGCGACAGTGGTCGTGAAATTCGGAGGGAGATGCTCGATCTGATTCGGGGGGCGCGACATTCCATTCTCGTAGGAAGTTTTCTTCTCACTGACGGACCGGCCTCTCGGGAGGTGCTCGAGGCACTCGTCGCAAAATCCCGGGAAGGCGTCATCGTCCGCGTGCTCGGCGATACGTCGTCCCGTTTTGTGGAAGAGGAGGAGGCCTTTTCCTTTCTTGCGAACGCCGGGGTGCCCACCGTGGAGTTCAATCCGCCGCGTATCTGGCACCTCTGCGCTCCGCACCGACTTCTGGAACGCGACCACCGGAAATACTGGGTCATCGATGGGCGACTCCTCTTTCTCGGAGGCGCGAATCTCAGCGATCTCAGTTTGATCCCGCCGGAGGAAGGGGGCAATCGCGATCTGATGGTTCGCCTCGAATCGCCCGATGCGGCCCGGGAATTGACCCGATCCTTCATTTCCACCTGGAAGCAAAGTCATCCCCGCCTAGCCCTCCCGGAAGAGGCGCTGCTGTCGGATGTCAGCAGGAGGCGGGGCTCGGAAACGAGCGCCTGGTTTTTTAATCAGGAATCCGTCTCCGGAGAGGTCTCCCTGACCGAAGCGATGTTCGATGGACTCTTTGCTTCCGCGCAAAAGACCGTATGGCTTGTGGAGCCCTATACCTTCACCGAGGCGAGGATTCTCGACTCGGTCCGGGCCATGACGGCGAGGGGTGTCGTCGTCCATATCGTGCTCTCCTCGCGAGTTCGCGCACCGCGATTTCATTATGCCTCGTTTTACGGTATCCAGGATCTGCTCGAGGCCGGCGCGAGGGTCTGGATTTTCGATTCGGAGATCAGCCCACTCCATTACAAATGTGCCGTGATCGATGACCGCCTTGCCTATGTCGGATCGGCGAATCTCAACCATCGCTCTCTCCGGCTTTCGCGGGAATTGAGTCTCGTCTTCGAGGACCCGCCCGGGGTGAAAGCGATCACTGAGGTGATCGGATCGGTGCGGAAGAATGCCCGAGAGGTGACCCGGGAGGAAGCAGCGCACTATCGGGGGCTTCCGTTTCTGACCTGGTGGCTGATCATGCAATCGGCCGGGTAGGCGGATAACGGAGAGGCAGTGTGCCTGCCCCGGAGTCGGGTCTCGTGTTCTCTGAAAGGCTGAATTTCACTGGACTTTCCCGCCGAATCGAGTCTAGGCTTTCCGTCTTTCTCCCGAGACCCTCTTGCCTGATGAAAACGACCCTCTCCATTCTCCTTGTCCTCGTCGGATCCGCATTCTCCACCTATGCCCAGAAGGGCGGTGTCGCCATTCTCGACATTGATGAGGTCGCCCGCCAACTGGGAGTGGAGGAAAAAGTCCGCGTGGATCTGCTCAACATG
>CALDKL010000353.1 GCA_937898895.1 uncultured Verrucomicrobiae bacterium
TTCGAAGTCTGGCGGATCCCCACGGTGAGGAAGGAAACACCCGCAGGCACCCCGCCCAAGCGGAGGCGGACCGGGGTGCCTCGCCGCTGCGGTCCTGGGGGAAAGACAAGATCCTTTTCGCCGAGTTCCTCGCCCTTTTCGTTCCTGACAAAGATCTCCACCGCGTCGGGAAACTCTCCGAGAGCCTCCGCTTCGACATGGAGTGTCACCTGGGCGTCCTCGAACTGCGTCGTCGTCGCATCGACCCGGCGGATGGCGAGGTCGCGGGCGGCGGGATCGATGTCGCCGAATAGGACGGGGAATACGGGGACACGCTCCTCCTCGGGCAGTGCCGCCTGAGCCACAAGGTGCGCCTCGAGAGCGGCGGCATCGGTGGCATTGCCGTCGGTGAGCAGGACGGCAGCCGCGAGGGGACGTCCGCGGAATCGGACCGAGAGGTTGTCGAGGGCCGCGCCCAGGGTGGAACTGTTGCGGGCGAAATCGAGTGCAGTGAAATCGCTCGTCTGGCGCAGTCCGCGGTCCACGAGGAAGGGTTGAACGCGAAACGTCTCGGCGATTCCGGCGATCCAGCCTGGCGGTTGGTCGGGGCTGACTCCGATGAGGGAGGCCCGAAGCGTGGCCGAGGGAGCCTCCCGACCCTCGCCGAGTGGCACCGCGAGCCCCGCCGAGTTGTCGGCGAGGATGGCGACATCGTTGGCGTGCTTCTTCGGAGTTTCGTCCAGATGGACCGGCTCCATCAGGGCAAGAGCGAGGAGGAGGAGTCCAATTGCCTTCAGCGAGATCGCGGCCAGTCGGGTCCCGCCGCGGAGCGGGGATCGCCGGTAAGTGAGCAGCAGCAGGAGAATGGCTCCGCCACCGAAGAGCAGGGCGACCCAGGCCCACGAATCGTTGGCGAAGGCGACGGACGCGAGACTGACGGCGGGGACGATCATGCGGCAGGCGCGATACTCTCACGACTTTCGTGACGGAGCAAACCAGAGGATCTCGGCAGAAGGATCAAGGGGATCATGACTCCTGACAAACCGCTCACTTTCCGCCACCGAGTTCCTCAAAATACCGTCGCACGAGGTCGCGGAATTCGCTCGGAACGGGATCGCGGTCGATGGGTGCCACCGGATTCTCTCGGTTGCGTCGGGCGAGTTCTTCGCTGATGCGCTGGCGCAGTTCAAAAAGGGGTTCGGTGATGCGCTGGTGGATCGTCGCGGCACCGGGCGGAAGATCGTTGCGACGGTAGTCGATGCGCATGGCTCGCGCATCATCGCGGACTTTGGCCACGGAGTTGCGGAGATCTTCCTCGGGCAGCATTTCTTCGAGCCTGCCGAGGCGATCCGCCCACGCCTCGTAGTCTTCTCCGGTGATGGGGCCAGGACGGCGTTCCTCGGAGCTGTCGTCGAAGAAGAGTGGACCCGAGAGAGGTCCGACAGGCAAGCTCTCGTTGCGATCATCGCCGCCGTTGTTCAAGGCCCCGCCTCCACCGCTGCCTCCACCTCCGGAGGCGATCTGCCGCTGGGTTTGCCCCTGGCCTTCGCTCCTGCCTTTCCCGTTTCCATCTCTTCCCTTCGACTTCGCTTCCTGGGATTCGGATTCACCCTTGCCCTCACCCTGGCCCGTTTCTCTTCCTTTTCCCGTATCCGATTGACCTTCAGACGAAGCTCCTTCTTCCCCTTTCCCTTTCCCCTTTCCCTTGTCTTCCGCTGCCCGACCGGGCTCCGCCGCCTTCGTTTCCGACCCGGTTGACTCCTTCGCCTGACCCTCTTTGGTCCCGTCCTTGTCACCGAGCCTGTCGGCTTCGGATTTGGCTTCGTCGATGAGTTTGTCGAGTTCGTTGCGGGCGAGACGGAGGGCGTCGGCCTCGTTTCCGAGAATGGATTCGGCGGCCTTTTCGACATGGTCCTTCAATTCCTCAATCCCGCGAGAGGCGGCCTCGGCGGAGGTATTGGCCTGGTCGGCCCGATTGTAGAAGGCCATGTCGCGCGCCTCATCGAGCGACTCCTCGATCTGCTGCGTCATGGCATTGCGCACGGCCTCGTAGAGGGCATCGGAAAGGATCGGCTCGGTCGGCTCGGCTTCTTCGCTGAGCTTCTTCATGCTCTCGAGCACTTCGGAGAGTTTCTGCGATTGCTCGGCGATTGCCTGGGCGAGCTGACCCCGCTCGCGTTGTTTCCCTTCGGTGAAAGGATCATCGGTAGGCGCCTCGGCGAGCTTCTCGATCTGTTCGCCCAGCGCTTCCTGACGATCCGCCAATTCCCGGGTCGCCCCG
>CALDKL010000354.1 GCA_937898895.1 uncultured Verrucomicrobiae bacterium
GGGTGGCACTCGAAGAACTGGAAGAAATCGTTGAGACTTCGCAATACGGGCCAGTCGGCCTCGTTGGTCCACCAGGATCCGAATTCGCTCGCCGCGATGTCGCTGTAATAAAATTCCAGCAGTCCCGCCGTGGAGGCGGCGTCGAGCGAATCCTCAAAATCGACGAGGTAGACAGTCTGGATCATCACGTCCGTCTCCTCGAAATTGCTGCCGTCGAGGGCATTGACCCATTCGACGAATTTCCAGGTCGGGCGCACGACGAGGGCACAGCGATCAATGTAAACGAAGTCTTCTTCGGGAATCTCGGGCATGTTCAGGGATGGGGGTCAGGGGCGGGAAGAGGCACTGCGTGCGTGCGGGCGGGCCACGAGGCTGCCGTGACGTCGCGCCGCAGGATGTGTCCGCGAGGAGAGGGCGGCGGGGCGCTCGGCGGCAAGAGCAAAGCGAAAGGGAGCGCCCGGTCCGGCGCGGCGGGCGGCCACCGACGTTGTCGGAGACGTGCCAGGAGAGGTCCGGATCGGCGGGATCACCGATTGGGGGGCGGGCGCGGCCACGAGCTGAATCGGAGCTTTCGGTGGCAGGAGCCGTGTCCGCGCGGCAAGGCGGGCAAGAGCCGCCGACTCGTTTCGGCAAGATGGACAAGGGCGATGGGGCGGTTTCGCGGCGACCCTGGGGGGGCGGATGGGATGGCGCCGAGTCTTGCAAAGTCTTCGTTCCGCGGCGGAGAGGGGTCCGCGCGAGAGGGGCGAAACAGCTTTCGGAGAGGCAAGGGGAGCGGGCGCAGGGATCGGGCGAACGATCACAGGGGGGGCAACCGGGATCCGTCGCGGTTTCCGTCGGGCAGCGGCTGCGGCGGAGACGGACTCCCGGCTCCTGGGGCCGCGAGTCCTGAGTCGGCGAGTTGTGGAAGTGGACTGGGTGCTGAGGGGGGTGTGGTATTGGCGGGGAATCGCCCGACTCAGCGGAACGATGGCGGAAGGAACCCCTGCCACGACGGAGAGAGGTGCCGGGGGCAGGGAAATCGGGCTGACTTCCTCCGACCGGGTCGAGGGGGCGACTTCCGGTGGCTCCGAAGCGATGGTCACAACGGGGGCCATGTCGGGTGTGCCTGCGGCCACCGTCTCGGGCGCGGGAGCTTCGGTGACGACGAGATCGGGCCCCTCGTCGGCCATCGTGAACGTGGCGATGGGTTCCGTGGGGACCCGGACGGGATGGATCGGCTGGGTCATGGAGCCGCGGCGCAGGTCGTGCAGCGCACCGATCATGGCGAGCCCGGGAGCCCCGGCAGGAAGCGTGGTGGGCAGGGACACGCGGCCGAGGACACGGGTTTTCGATTTCGAGAAAATCCGGTAGCGGATCCCACCCCAGGTGATGCGATTCTGCGTCCAGGTGCTGGCGAGGAGGATCCAGTGCAGCGACATCCAAAAGGGAGTGAGCATGTGCTCGAGCCAGCTCGTGGCAAAGAGTTTCAGGCGGGTCGCGTTGTCGGGGAAGAGCGAGAGGTAGACTTGCTGGCGGACGAGGGCGCGGAACTGGTCGATGACGTAGGCGGCCGCCACGGGAATCCAGGCGAAGAAATAGCCATAGATGATCGCTCCCACGATCGAAACGAGTCCGAGCATGTAAATGGCGAGGACCAGATTCACTCCGGTGTAGAGGATGGGGCTGAAAAATTTGACCTGGGTGTATTGCCGACGCACGAACTCGAAAAAGGTCCGCCAGGAGAAATCGACCGGTGTGGGCAGGATGAGCGAGCGGACAAAGGCGATTTTCTTTCCCCTGGCCCGAGCCGCTTTGGAAAGGCGGAGGTCGTCGTTGAGGGAGCCGGCAAGGAGTGTCGGCACGTCGAGTTCGGCAAAGACCTCGCGCGTCACCGCCATGGATCCGCCCCAGAGCACTGTCGACCACGCGGCACCGCCCTGGGTCGTGATCGAGGCGTTGATGACACAGGCCAGTTGATTGGGGAGGGTGGGACGCTTTGGCACGAGCCAGCGGTAGGTCGTGGACAGTTCGTATTTGCCTCGGTTGATCGGGGCGACCAGCCGGGCCAGCCAATCGGTGCCGCAGAGGATGTCGGCGTCGGCAAAGGCGAGGATGGCGTCGGCGGCGGTGAGGTCGGCAAAAGCCGCCCGCTGGTTGTGGACCTTCTGTCCTTCGGTCTCGGCCAGTCCGCCGCACACGAGGGTCACGCTCTTCAGTCCGCTCTCCGGATCGGAGTGAGTCCAGACGGGATGATGGGCATCGAGTTCGAGATGTTCGCAGAGCCACTTCGCCACCGGATCTTCCCAGCTCTCGAAGCAGACGATGACCCGGTAGTCGCGATAGGATTGGCCAAAGATCGAGTCAAAAAAGCGTGGTGTCGCCTGGAGGTCGAACCCTTTCACCGGGACGATGAGGGCAACGGATTTTTGGGGGCCTGAACCGCCCCGGAAACGGCGATCCTGATGTCGCCGGGCGATTGAAAACCCGAAGACACGGAAAGCCGCGAGGAGAAGCAGGAACACCCACACCGCCCAAAATGCCAGCAAGCTCTTCTCGATCATGGAAAACCCGTGCAAAATGAGCCGGGGCGTCTAGACTGCAAGCGTTATTGACCGATGGCCCCATGAAAGTTGCGGAGACCCGGAAACTCAGAAAAACCTATCATTTTGGAGATACCGAGGTGTCGGCTCTCCGGGAAATCGACCTCGAAATCGAGGCGCGGGAGTTCATCGCCGTGTGGGGGCCTTCCGGATCGGGAAAGTCGACCCTCTGCAATCTGATCGGCCTGCTCGACACCCCCACGGACGGGGAAGTGTTTGTCTCCGGAACGCCCGCCGCCGGGCTCTCCGACGCGCGGCGCAGCGAGCTGAGAAATGACTCGATCGGCTTTGTCTTCCAGAATTTCAATCTCATCCCCGTGCTCACCGCGCTGGAGAACGTGATGTTGCCTCTCCAGATCCATGGTGTGTCGAAATCCGAGGCGAAGGTGCGCGCCGAGAAACTCCTCGGCGAGGTCGAACTCTCTGATCGCATCCATCATCGACCACAAAAAATGAGCGGCGGCCAACAACAGCGTGTCGCCCTCGCACGCGCCCTCGTGACCGAACCTGCGCTGGTGAT
>CALDKL010000355.1 GCA_937898895.1 uncultured Verrucomicrobiae bacterium
CAGCTCCGCTTGAAGTTCACACTGCCGTTTGCTCAGACGCTCAAACTCGGCGATTGAAGAATTAGGATTTCCGTCCAACCGCTTCAACTGAGCCTCGGCCTGTCGTAGTTTCGCACTAACCTTAGGTTTTTGATCGAAAAGAAAGGATCTAAGGCGTTCGTTTGCCACCGCGTAATGCGGCGCGAAAACCCGTTTCCCCATTTCCGATTTTCCAAGCCCACTGGAAGCCCCTACCAATACGTAGAGATTTGCCCGGCAAGTGCGTCCTCCTGTACTGACCACTTCAATACCTTTCCCGGCCGCCATGGAGACGGCCGAGAGAATGGTCGAAGCAACAAACTCCGCAGGAAGCCCGAGAGCCCTTTGCAGATTCTCCTGCATCTGCGCGACCGGTGAGTTAGCGAAAATCTTCGAGGGGAATGGGAGGTCAATGTCGTCGTTCATGAAAACAGCCCTCCATATCCAGGGTTAAAGAAACGGATTGCCTGAGTAACCCCATTGCTCCGCATCCCCCCCGGTAACCGCACCGCTTGGCAGCGAGGCCAGGTGGCCGGATCAGCTCCAAGTCTGACCGCGTGCTCCATGAAGAGTCGGAGTTCGGATTCCGTCCTATTCTCGGCGTAATACCAACCGTGGAGCGATTTTCCACCCGAATGTACGACTGCCGAAAGGGGCAATCTCGAGTCGAGATGGGCATGAATCGCTGCCTGCACGTCTTCCGGATGTTTGTCGAACTCGACCACGGCGAAACGGCATTTTCCCGTGTTGTCCAGGCACCGATTCGATTTCTCTCCCTTCTGATTCACTCCAGTAAGAGCGTTCATGGGAGAAGGAACGACGAACTGCATCTTCCGCCAGGAATCCCGCCACGCTTCGAGGGGTTTCGTCTCCATCCGCCGGATATCATCCCCCATGCAGACAAGTGGATTTCCGGGAAAGAGCCTTTGGAGAACACTCCATCCATTCAGCTCTATGCCCCCGAAAAAGTCCTCCGCATCCGGATGGTCCTCGACAACTTTTCTGACCATAGCCCAGTCGGTTTCAGGCCATCGTGGTTTAGATCGAAAGGCAGGCGGACCCTCCTGGCTTTGGGATGCCGGGTGATCCGAGGCAGCAATCGCATCTGAGATTTCACGATCATGTACGGACCGCCCGCACTCGGACACTGCTTCCCGGATAACTCGGAATACCAGTGGCTGCTGGTAGTGCTCTTTCAGAATGCACGCAGCTTTGAATATCCAGCGATGTACGCCATCACCGGACTTCGGAGGCAGACCAAGCCTCCTCCGAAGATTTACCGGGAGGTCTCCGAAGAGCCCCCCGCCATGAGTTGTAATTTTCATGATTCTGTTTGGTTGGGTCTGTTCTGGCCATTGGCCGAAGCCGACCCCGCTCTCTTTTGGGACACCTCTGCTCCCTTCATTTCGACATTCCCGTCGATTCCTTCCAACCGGTCACAGCAAGGCAAGGAACTTCCCGCGCCTTGCGATTCGTCGACATGACGAGTCTGAGTTGGACTCTCGGCATTGACCTCACTGGGCCTGCCGGATTTCACGGGGACCTCGAACGCCTCGAGATCCCGCAATACCCGCGTCGCGTCGAATCTGATGACCTTCCCGATTTTTAGGTGGCCGATGATTCCCTTTTGGACCCACGTTTGAATGGTCCTTTTACTGACCCCGACAAACAACGCGATTTCGCGTGTCGTCAAAAGCCTTGGATCTGGAACTTTCACTCTGTTTCATAGTGGTGAAAGTTTCGGAAGCCCGAAGGCTTCCACTAGCGAGGCACCTTACTGCCTGGCCGGAACTACAAGAGTTCCATTCTAATCCGTTTCCGGCGATACTGAGCGGGAGGGCCCGCTACCTTACGTGGAGCTCTTTGTTGGAGAACCCGACGCACATGTAATGTGATTTCCATTTCCGTCTCCGCAAGTTGAAAATTCAACATGGAGAAAGCAACGGCCAATTGGAGCGATCACCGAATTCGCCAATCCCCTCCGCGTGTCCATGCAGACGGCGAACACGATGCTCGCCAACGGAAGCACCCCTCTGTGCGAATCGGGCGGAGAGGGCTGGTCAACGTCGCAACGATAACGGATCCGCTCGAACGCCCGGGGGAGGCGGAAAGGGCGTTTTCGTGGCTTCGGCGATGGCCTAGCTGGCCTTCCCCATCGCCACCACATTCCCCGCCGCCTCGGGGCGGATGCTCCAATAGGCGGCGGCCTCCTGCTCGGTGGCATCCACGTTGCGGTAGTGCTTGAAGATGATCGAGCAGTCGGTGTGACCCATCTCAAGTGCGAGCGCTGCCGCATCCTTGTGGTGGAAAAGGTGATAGGTGGCGAAGGAATGGCGCATCCCGTTCTCCGGCCATTCCCTGAGAACCGGCTTCTCAGGATCCTCCTTGTTCGTCTCGATCGATTTCTCCACCTCCTTGGGGGCACCGAATCCAGCGGCTCGGCGTGCGGCTTCTAATCGCTTGCGGCCGTTTCCCGGCCAAACGGGGCCGCCGGATTTTACGTGCGGCGTGAGCCAAGCCACGAGGTTCTCACTGATGGCCACGCTCCGACTGCGGGCGCTCTTTGCCTTGGATGCCCTCACCACAACTTTCCCCGCGGCGAGCCGAACCTCTTTCCAGTCGAGTCGCTTGAGTTCGGAGTCCCGCAAGCCGGTGAACAGACCTATGGCGACGACTGGCAGGATCTCCGCATCCGCGCCTTGGAGGAGCTTCTCGGCATCCCCGGGGGAGAGAATGGAGACT